>NZ_KV917368.1:0-29449 GCF_002019605.1 Alkalihalobacterium alkalinitrilicum
AGTCTAGTAGACAGATATAACCACTTACGTCATACCTAAGTGAACCGCCGTATACGGAACCGTACGTACGGTGGTGTGAGAGGTCGGGGGTTAGTCACCCCCTCCTACTCGATTTACTGTAGGAGAATTTGACTTCTTTTTAAGTCTAAAATATAAGAAAGCCATCTTAGTAGACTGGTGACTTTTCAACATTAAGTTAAACTTCATAAATAGTTTGATTTTTTAACATTCAAATGGAACAAATTTACGATTATTAAATCTGAGATGTATAGGGAATGATTCGCGTGTATGACGACATACTAATGATAGCTACATATAAAGGAGGACCATATTATGACGGAATCAAACCAACCACAGCAACCTCAAGGTGACGAAAAGCCTGCTCTTGACCCAAAGTCAAGTATCGTTAATAAAATTCAAGAGTTAGGACAAACGAATGTTCCTGACATGGATGCTTCAAACATTCATTGTATAACAATCGTAGGTCAAATTGAGGGACATATGCAGCTACCACCTCAAAATAAAACAACGAAATACGAACATATTATTCCTCAGCTTGTCGCTGCAGAACAAAATTCAAAAATCGAGGGATTACTTATTATCCTAAATACAGTAGGGGGGGATGTTGAAGCAGGGTTAGCAATTTCTGAAATGATTGCATCTATGTCCAAGCCATCAGTAACGCTTGTTTTAGGAGGAGGTCATTCGATAGGAGTCCCAATCGCAACGGCCTCTAACCATAGTTTTATCGCGGAAACAGCAACTATGACAATTCATCCTGTTCGCTTAACTGGTCTTGTAATAGGTGTGCCGCAAACGTTTGAATATTTAGATAAAATGCAAGAACGGGTCATTCGTTTTGTTACAAAACACTCAGCCATTGATGAAGAAAAGTTTAAAGAACTTATGTTTTCAAAAGGAAACTTAACAAGAGATATTGGAACTAATGTTATAGGAACTGATGCTGTTGACTATGGTCTAATTAATGAAGTGGGGGGAATAGGTCAAGCGTTAAGTAAGTTAAATTCTCTAATTGAAGAACATCGTACAAGTGGCGGTGAGATCGTCCAATGATATTGTACACGATGTTACCAGAAGAAATGATTTTTCCACAAGAAGAAAGTAGCTTTGCCAACCAACAAACCATACCAGTAGAAGGCGGCTTATTAGTAGTAGAAGATATTGGACAATCTCAGTATAAAGTGATACGTCTGATTAGTAGCAATCCAGGTCATTATTTAAATGAGAGCTATACACCAGGGCGAATTATTATGGGAAAACCACAACTTTAATTATGTAGACAGGTTTTGTATTATGTTATAATCATAATACCTAACTTGGTTGAAGCAGCCAATTTTGGCTGCTTTTCTACTCTATGGAAAATGATTACAAAATAAAAGTCTATCCTACTTTTATCCCGCAACAACTGGCAGTAATACCCCACTTCAAGACTTCGAGGAATTAAAGAAGGATAAGTGGGGGATAAACTGCCAGTAAGTGCCCGATTGGTTCAACTAACCATCAGTGGGGGAAGAGGAAAACCCATCACTGATGGGAGTTTCACTTTATGGAACGCATCATGAAGTTGTTAAGGGAAAGTGAATAAGGTTAAAGTAAAAATAATATGAACTAACTTGTATAAAATGTATCAAGTTGGTACCTTATACCGTGAAGTTTCACTTTATGAGACAAGCACCATAGTAATTTCGTATATTAAGTCACAGTAGAGGGTGAAATGATGTCAAAGAAAAGAAAAAAGAAACAAACAGAATGGAAAACACAATTGACGTTTGAATTAATTGGTTTATCTTTATTTATTTTGTCAATAATCACGTTTGCAAGATTAGGTAGTGTCGGGGATGTATTTGTTCATTTATTTCGCTTTTTTATAGGGGAATGGCACGTTGTTTTAACGATTAGTCTATTTATTTCGTCTTTATATATTATTATTAAACGAAAAATACCTTCATTTTGGACACGAAGATTAGCTGGTATCTATTTACTTTTGTTCGGGTTTATTTTGCTAAGTCATGTCCGTTTATTTGAAGTTTTAGCAAACAAAGATGGATTCGAAGACCCGTCTGTATTACGTAATACGTGGGAATTATTTTGGTTGCAAGTTCATCAAACAGCATCTGTAAATGATTTAGGTGGTGGAATGGTAGGAGCGCTAGGTTATGCAGCTACTCACTTTCTTTTTGATGCACCAGGAACTTATTTAATTTCTTTTTTCTGTATGATCGTTGCTATATTATTGATTACGAATCAATCACTATCTGAAGTGATTAACCGGATACTTAATCTAGGAAAACAGATTTGTATGGCTACTTTACGTTTTTTGCAAAAACTATTTACAAGTTGGAAGGAAGAATGGGATTCTAAGTTAGCTGAACGACGCGAAAAACAAAAAGAAAAGAAAGAAAAAACGTCAGAAGAAAATAATGAACCAATTTTAGTTCCTGCTGAACCAGTAATACATGATTTTACGAACCAATCTTATGAGAATACAGAAGGTCCTGATTTAACTTTACCGCTATCAAATGAAGCAAAGAAGGAAAAGGAGATCATAGAGACAGAAGAAACGGAAAAGTTCGATCCGATTCCTGCACAACCGCTATTGATGACCGAAATTGCGAATGAAGACTATCAATTACCGAGTTTAGAATTACTGAATTTACCTAATAATAATGGGCAACACATGGAAAAAAGACATATATCAGCAAATGCTAAAAAGTTAGAGCAAACACTTGAAAGTTTTGGAGTAAAAGCAAAAGTAACAGAAGTTCACCTAGGACCAGCCGTTACCAAGTATGAAGTACACCCAAGTGTTGGGGTTAAAGTTAGTAAAATTGTTAACTTAGCCGATGATTTAGCTCTCGCTCTAGCAGCTAAAGATATTCGAATTGAAGCACCGATACCAGGCAAGTCAGCTATAGGAATAGAAGTTCCAAATAAAGAAGTGGCGCTGGTTACTTTAAGAGAAGTTCTTGACTCTTCAATAAATCGGCAAGAAGCACACCCTCTCTCAGTTGCTTTAGGAAGAGATATTTCAGGTGAACCAGTTTTAGCAGCATTAAATAAAATGCCACATTTACTTGTAGCTGGTGCGACTGGAAGTGGTAAAAGTGTGTGTATTAATGGGATTATTACTAGCATACTTATGAAAGCAAAGCCCCATGAAGTTAAGCTTATGATGATAGACCCTAAGATGGTTGAATTAAATGTCTATAATGGGGTTCCACATTTGTTAACCCCAGTCGTAACCGAACCGAAAAAAGCATCACAAGCACTTAAAAAAGTGGTAAATGAAATGGAACGACGGTATGATTTATTTTCCCATTCTGGAACGAGGAATATTGAAGGATACAATGACTTGATAAAAAAACAAAACGACATGGGTGAGGCAAAACAACCTTTATTACCATATATTGTTGTCGTTGTTGATGAATTAGCAGATTTAATGATGGTTGCATCAGGGGACGTTGAGGATTGTATTACTCGGTTAGCACAAATGGCCCGTGCCGCAGGTATTCATATGATTATTGCAACGCAACGACCATCAGTTGATGTTATTACAGGGGTAATTAAAGCGAATATCCCTTCTAGGATCGCATTTGGTGTATCATCACAAACAGATTCTAGGACAATCCTTGATAGTGGTGGAGCAGAAAAACTTCTAGGTCGAGGGGATATGCTTTATCTACCTGTAGGAGCTACTAAACCGACACGTGTACAAGGAGCTTTTTTATCTGACGATGAAGTTGAAACGATCGTTAATTTCGTTATAAGTCAACAAAGAGCGCAATATCAGGAAGAAATGACACCTACAGAAGAGCCTGAGATTGTTGAAAAAGTAGATGATGAGTTATATCAGCCAGCAGTTGAGTTAGTTGTGGAAATGAATACAGCATCTGTTTCAATGTTGCAACGTAGATTTCGTATAGGATATACAAGAGCGGCTAGACTTATTGATGAAATGGAAGCTAGAGGTATCGTTGGACCTTATGAGGGAAGTAAACCAAGGGAAGTTTTAGTGTCTAAATCAACAGAAGAAGCTTCGGCACAATAATTGTTGGGGTAAGGAGTGGGGAGAATGATTAAAGCTGATAATCGACCATTGTATTTACAAGTCATAGATAGAATTAAAGAAGACATCGACCAACAAGTATTTAAAGAGGGTGAAAAGTTACCGTCTGAATTTGAATTATCTAAACAGTTAGGTGTTAGTAGAGCAACATTACGAGAGGCGTTGCGAATTCTTGAAGATGAAGGGGTAGTTCTTCGAAGACACGGTGTTGGTACTTTTGTCCATTCCAAACCTCTGTTTTCTTCCGGAATTGAAGAACTGTATAGTGTTTCAGATATGATCGCAAATGCAAAGAAAGATCCTGGGACAATTTTTTTGTCCTCCTATGTAGAGGATGCAACTGAAGATGACAGAGGTAGATTTAGTAATGATAGTATGGAGAATTGCGTTGTGATTGAAAGAGTACGAACCGCTGATGATGAACCTGTTGTTTATTGTCTTGACCGAGTTCCAGAAGAAATTCTCGGTAAACATTCGATCCATGAAATTGGCTCGATTTTTACCTTTTTAGAAAGTATCGGTCATAGTATTTCTTATGCAGTGACAACTATTACCCCAGTTGGCTATCATGAAACGGTATCGCCTATTTTAAACTGTGAGCCAGAAACCTCCTTATTACTATTAAAGCAAATGCATTACGATGAGTCAGACGAGCCAGTACTTTTTTCACTTAATTATTTTAGAGCCGATAAATTTAAGTTTAAAGTAGTAAGAAAACGGATAAAAGCATAACCTAAGCTAAGCAAGAACTGTATTCTAGAGCAGGGAGTGATATGATGAACCAACTTCAAGAAATTCAAAGTGAGTTAAACGGTCTAAATTTACATATGGTTAATACGCCGAAATATAAAACGACCACAATTGTTTTATTTTTAAAAGCACCACTAGAAGCGAAGACTGTAACGAAAAGAGCGTTAATTCCGCATATACTACAAAGTGGAACGGCGCATTCACCAACAAGAAAAGAGATTAGAAATCGATTAGATGAACTGTATGGTGCAAGTTTATCTGTAGATGTTCAGAAAAAAGGCGAAGAACATGTCATTGGTTTTCGAATGGATATCGCCAACGAAAAATTTCTAAAAGACTCAACCCCGTTGTTTGAAAAAGCAGTAGAACTGTTAGCTGAAGTATTACTACAGCCAAAACAAGAAAATGGACAGTTTGCAACGTCGATCGTTGAAAGCGAAAAACGGTCGTTAAAACAGCGGATCAAATCGGTATATGATGATAAAATGCGATATGCTAACATGCGAATTACAGAAGAAATGTGTAAAGGTGAACCATTTGCGTTATCAGTACATGGTGAAGAGAAACAAATTGATGAAATAAAAGGTGACGATTTATTTGCCTATTACCAACAACTTTTACAAGAAGACAAAATGGATTTTTATATTGTCGGTGATATAGATCCCGATGCTGTAAGAACAACAATCCAACAATACTTTTCACTTCCTGAAGGACGTAAAAATACAGGGGTTACTGTTCAAACAACACAAAAGCAAGTCAGTGAAGTGAAAACTATTTTTGATGAACAAGATGTCAAGCAAGGAAAACTTCATATGGGTTATCGTACCTATACAACATTTAAAGATGACGCTTATTATGCACTACAAGTATTTAATGGTTTATTCGGTGGCTTTTCGCATTCTAAATTATTTATAAACGTTCGTGAAAAAGCGAGCTTAGCTTATTATGCTGCTTCTCGTTACGAAAGTCATAAAGGTATTATTATGGTTATGTCTGGAATTGAATTTGAAAACTATGATAAAGCTGTTTCCATTATTAATGAACAAATGGAAAACATGCAAAAAGGTGAATTTTCTGACGGAGAGTTAGATCAAACGAAAGCAATGATCAATAATCAGTTATTAGAAACAGCTGATACAGCTAGAGGCTATGCTGAACTTTTATATCACAATGTCGTTGCTAACAAAGAACGCTCTCTCGATGAATGGATTCAAGGAATTAATCGTGTTACGAAAGAGGACGTTATAGCGATTGCAAATCAAATCAAGTTAGATACCATCTATTTCCTAAAAGGAAAGGAGGGGACAACAGCATGAAAGAAATTCAATTTGAGCAATTGAAAGAATCTCTCTACTATGAAAAGTTAGATAATGGTCTTAATGTTTACGTCCTTCCAAAAGCGGGTTTTAATAAAACGTATGCTACGTTTACGACAAAATACGGTTCAATTGATAATCACTTTATTCCACTCGGAAGTAAAGAAGCAATTGTTGTTCCAGATGGAATTGCTCATTTTCTTGAACATAAAATGTTTGAAGATGAACATGGGGATGTTTTTCAAGACTTTAGTAAGCAAGGTGCTCAAGCAAATGCATTCACCAGCTTTACACGCACCGCATATTTGTTTTCAAGTACATCTAATGTAAATAAAAATATCGAAACATTACTTAACTTTGTTCAACATCCATATTTCACAGAAGAAAGTGTTGAGAAAGAAAAAGGAATTATCGGACAAGAGATTAATATGTATGACGATAACCCAGATTGGCGTGTATATTTTGGTGTTATTGAAAATATGTATGAGCATCACCCTGTGAAAATTGATATAGCAGGAACAATCCCATCGATCGCTAAAATTACAAAAGACTTATTATATCAATGCTACGAGACATTTTATCATCCGAGCAATATGGTAATGTTTGTTGTAGGTCCTGTGGATCCGAATGAAATTATAAAGCTAGTGAAAGAAAATCAAAAAGCTAAAACTTTTAAAGATCCTGAACAAATTGAGCGTTTTTTTCCAGCAGAAGGAAAAGAAGTCGCGAAAAAGAAAAATGTTATTACGATGAGTGTACAAACACCAAAATGTTTAGTTGGTTTTAAGGAAAGTCAACCAACTAAACAAGGTATGGAATTATTACAACATGAACTAGGAATGAATATATTACTGGACTTAATGTTTGGTCAAAGTTCTTTAAATTACCAGGAATTGTATGATTCTGGGTTAATTGATGAAACGTTTTCGTTTGATTACTCAGCAGAGTACGGATTTGGATTTACGATTCTTGGCGGTGATACGAAGTATCCAGACCGTTTAGCTGACAATATCAAAGAGATGGTTGAAGCTTTTATTTCTAGTCCATTAGATGAAATGGAAGTGGAAAGAGCAAAGAAAAAGAAAATAGGTTCATTTTTAAGGTCACTAAATTCACCAGAATACATTGCAAATCAATTTACCCGTTATCAGTTTAATGACATGAATTTATTCGATGTTGTACCAGTGTTAGAAAAAATCAATGTAGAAGCGTTAACTACAATCATGAAGGATCATTTTAACTTTGATCGATTTACTGTTTGTCAGGTGAAATCTGAAGGGTATACGGAGGAACAATAATTGAACCAAACTTGCCTAATAACTGGGGCGAGTGGAGACATTGGGGCAGCCATTGCTAAAAAAATGGCTGCCCGTGGTTTTTCACTTATCCTCCATTACTACAAAAATAAAGAAAATGTTTTAAAAATAGCTGATGAATGTCGCCTCTATAACATTGATATTCAAATCGTTCAAGCAGACTTATCAAAAAGAGGAGCAGCTACTGCATTAAAAAACGAGCTGAGTAAACCAATTGATGTTATTATTCATAACTCGGGATCATCTTATTATGGATTACTTACCGATATGAACGACGAAGAAATAGAGAAAAACATCCAATTACATTTAACCACACCTATTCAATTGACGAAATTACTTTTACCATCCATGGTTGCAAAACAAAGTGGCAATATTGTTGTTATTTCCTCTATTTGGGGGTTGGTGGGCGCATCTTGTGAAGTTGTTTATTCAGCAGTAAAGGGGGGTCTCAATTCATTTGTAAAGGCTTTAGCAAAAGAACTTGGGCCTACGGGTATACGGGTAAATGGTGTAGCACCTGGTGCGATCAAAACAAATATGCTTTCATCATTTAATCATGACGAATTAGAAATGCTTGAAGAAGAAATTCCGATGGGCAGACTAGGAACACCATTTGAAGTTGCCAATACAGTCTCATTCTTATCATCTAATGAGGCAAGTTACATAAATGGACAAATTATATCAGTCAATGGTGCTTGGTATTGTTAACGTAAATTTTAACTGCATAATATCACTTCGTTCATGAAAAACTATGTTTGAACATAAATGAAGGAGGGATAAATTATGTCTGTTTTAGATAATTGGGAACAGTGGAAAGATTTTTTAGGCGATCGTCTCAATCAAGCAGAAAATGAGGGGATGAATCAAGCCGTTATATCTGATGTTGCTTATCAAGTTGGAGAATACTTGGCACAACAAGTTGAACCAAAAAACGAACAGGAACGTATACTAGCGGATTTATGGAAAGTAGCTGATGAGCAAGAACAACATGCTATTGCTAATATGATGGTTAAGCTTGTTCAAAACAATCATTAATTCGAAGGTGCTGCAAAAGTTTGCAGCACTTTTTCATTATAGATAAGTAAGTTTCATTTCATTAAAAGCTGTTCAATCAACTAAAAGGCTTTTGTTTGAAGAGGTAGAAGCATATCGGTTATATGTTTTAACTCATCTTCCTTAATTTGAAATTGTAAAATATATTGATATGATGTGAAAAACTATGAGAAGTCAATAGAAATCACTTGTTTATTCAACAAGTAATAGCGTAAAATGAAATTATAGGATTTACAAATGGAAAAAGTTACATATAATACGATGTCAGGAATAAGATTAATTCTTAAATATTATATTTTACTGAAGAATAAATATAAATTTTTTGACTATAGCGTATCGTTCATTGAAAAAGTCTAAAGGAGGGGGGCGAAATAATATGAAAGAATGGTATTTAGAATATCAAATACATAAAAATCGTCCAGGTTTATTAGGTGACATTGCATCATTACTTGGAATGTTATCCATAAATATTGTAACCATTAATGGGGTAGAAGATAGACGTAGAGGAATGCTTATTCGAAGTTCTTGCGATGACCAAATTAAAAGATTTCATTCCATTCTAAATACTATTGATAATATTACTGTCATCAAACTTCGTGAACCACACTTACGAGATCGTATGGCAATAAGACATGGTCGCTATATTGAACGTGATGCTGATGATAAAAAAACGTTTCGATTTGTTCGTAATGAATTAGGTCTACTCGTTGATTTTATGGCTGAGTTAATGAAAAAAAACGAACACTCATTAATTGGTATTAGAGGTATGCCTCGAGTAGGAAAGACCGAATCCGTTGTGGCTGCAAGCGTTTGTGCCAATAAGCGTTGGTCTTTTATATCATCGACCTTACTCAGACAAACGGTAAGAAGTCAATTAGCTGATGATGAATTAGGTGAGAATCATATCTATATTATAGATGGAATTGTCTCTACGATGAGAGCGACCGAAAAGCACAGAATATTAGTCAATGATGTGATGAGATTGCCTGCAGTTAAGGTTGTTGAGCATCCAGACATATTTGTTAGAGAAACAGAATTTACATTAAATGATTTTGATACAATCATTGAGTTGCGAAATGAAGAATCAGAAGAAATTTCATATGATGTTGTTGAATCTGGTTTTTCTTCTTTCGATATTAGCTAAGTTGGTAGGTGTTTTCATTGTCTGAATTAGGCCAGAGATTAAGAGAAGCAAGAGAACAAAAAGAAATTAAACTAGAAGATTTACAGAAGACAACGAAGATTCAAAAACGCTATCTACTCGCAATTGAACAAGGTAATTTTGATGCGCTACCAGGTAAATTTTATGCTCGTGCGTTTGTTAAAAACTACGCAGAAGCAGTTGGTCTTGATGCAGATCAAATACTTCAAGAGTTTGCGTCGGAGTTACCGAATCCGCATAAAGACGGATCAGAATTACCATCTAGGCGCACAGTTCGAGCAAAAAATGCACCAACTACGACTAAGAAAAAATCAAAGGGATATTCAATCTTTCCTGCGTTAGTTGCTGGTGTTATTATCATTTTAGTTTTTGCTGGGATTTGGTTTGCTGCACAAATGAATTCGAGTGATGGTGCTGAAGGGGTTGTTCCAGAGGAACAAGAAGATGCGTTTGAAGGTGAAATTAGTGATGAAATTCCTACTGGTGAAGTTATACCTGATGAAGATGAAGAGGAATTAGCTGAGCAAGATGAAGCTACATCAGTCCCAGATGAAGAAGAACAGGTCGAAGAACAGACACAAGAGTTTACACAAACTCAAGTTTCGGGCAACCATAGTTTCTATACTTTAGAAGGAACGGATACATTTGAAGTAGTGTTATCATTTACTGGTCGAAGTTATGTTGGAATTCAAAATGGAAAAGGAAATTCTTTCTTTGCCTCTGAAGCTAGAGAAGGCGATGAGCAAAGTTATGATTTTAGCTCTGAAGAAGAAATAACCTTTAACCTTGGCATTTCGCAAAATGTAGAGTTGACCATTAATGATGAACTGTTTGAATTACCACTCGAGGCTGTTCATCAAAAGCTAACCATTACTTTTCAACCACCAAATGAATAGTTGATTAGCGAAGAGTCGAGTTGTTGCTCTTCGCTTTCTTATGTCAATATTGGAGTATATAACCACTATAACAACAATTTCTCAATTTGGTATAACCTATGATACAATATTATTTGAGTTGACATGAGTGTACATTTTTTAGAAGTAGGAAAGGGATGTAGAATTATGGCAAAAGAGCATTCTTTTGATATTGTTTCTGAAATAAATATACAAGAGGTAGATAATGCTATTCAGCAAGCGATAAAAGAAATTCAAACTCGGTATGATTTTAAAGGTTCTAAAAGCACGATTGAACGTACCGATAAGGATAAAATCACGTTAATTTCTGATGATGAATACAAATTAGAAAGTGTTATTGATGTATTAAAAGGAAAATTTATTAAACGAGGTCTTTCCCAAAAATCAATGGATTTTAGTAAGATTGAAAAAGCTTCAGGAGGGACAGTACGACAAGTAATTACGCTTGTTTCTGGTATTAGTACTGAACGTGCGAAAGAAGTCACTAAATTAATCAGAGATGCTAAGTTGAAGGTTAAAGCGCAAATTCAAAATGAGCAAATCAGAGTGACCGCAAAGAGTATCGACGATTTGCAAGAAGTCATTCAATTAGTAAAGTCAAAAGATTTGGAGTTCCCTGTTCAATTTGTCAATATGCGTTAAAAAGTTGAAATGTTTAAGGTAGGGAGGATCCTTGTGAACGTACCAAATCAAATTACCATTTCTAGAATTTGTCTTATTCCAATTTTTATGATCTTTTTAATTGTTCCAATGGACTTTGGAAATTTATCTATACTTGGTACACATATCCCAGTGTCTCATTTTATAGCAGCGATCGTTTTTATCATTGCTGCAGCTACTGACTGGTTAGATGGGTATTATGCTAGAAAATATAAGCTTGTTACGAATTTGGGAAAATTTTTAGATCCTTTAGCTGATAAGCTATTAATTACCGCTGCGCTTATTTCGTTAGTCGAACTACAAATGGCCCCAGCTTGGATGGTTATCGTAATTCTAAGTCGTGAATTTGCCGTTACTGGTGTTAGACTGGTTGCCGCTGCTGACGGGTCAGTAATAGCTGCTAGTCCGTTAGGGAAGATAAAGACAGTTTTCCAAATTATTGCAATCTCAGCTTTAATGCTACATAATTTTCCCTTTGCGCCGTTAGATTTTCCATTCGGTATGCTGATGTTATGGATAGCGACGTTATTAACGATTATATCGGGAATTGATTATTTTATGAAAAATAAACATATTTTTTTAAAGGCATAACCAATATGTATGTATTTTCATGTCAACAAAATATGGGGAAGTGAACTGAGGTGCATGAATGAACAGTGAAATAATAGCTGTAGGATCTGAGCTTTTGCTAGGACAAATTGCAAATACAAATGGCCAATTTCTATCGCAACAATTGGCTCCACTCGGTATTAATGTCTATTACCATACCGTTGTAGGTGATAATAAATTACGCCTTCAAGAAGCAATTAAACAAGCTAAAAAGAGAGCAAACCTAATCATTATAACGGGCGGTTTAGGCCCTACTAAAGATGATCTAACTAAAGAAACAGTTGCGGAACTACTAAATTGTTCATTAGTTTACCATGAACCATCAATGGAACAAATTGAATCTTTTTTTAAAAATAGTAAAAGACCGATGACAGAGAATAACAAAAAGCAGGCTTTAGTTATTAATACGGCGACTGTATTAAATAATGACAATGGAATGGCACCAGGAATGGCAATTTATCATGAAGGGGTTCATTACATGCTATTGCCAGGTCCACCAAAAGAGTTAAAGCCTATGTTTATTAATTACGGTCAAGCTTATTTAATAGCAAACTTGCATGAACAAGCTGTTATTCATTCAAGAGTGCTTCGCTTTTTTGGAATCGGCGAGGCTAAATTAGAAGAAGTTCTCATTGATTTAATTGAATTTCAAAGTAATCCAACGATTGCGCCACTAGCAGGGGACGGCGAAGTAATGTTACGCCTAACTGCAAAACATAATGATAAAGCGAAAGCTCTTTTATTATTAGATGAATTAGAAGCTAAAATACAAACTAGAGTTGGAAAGTTTTTGTATGGCTATGATGATACATCACTAATGAAAGAGTTAGTCAACCGATTGTTGGCTAAGAAATTAACAATAGCATCTGCAGAAAGTTTAACGGGTGGGATGTTTAGTCAAGAACTTACAGATTTTTCAGGTGTTTCGGAAGTTTTTTCAAGTGGCGTTGTAAGTTATTCAAACGAAATGAAGGAGAAAATCCTTTCTGTGTCAAAAAATACATTAGCAGAGTATGGTGCGGTCAGTAGCGAATGTGCCATTGAAATGGCACAAGGTGTAAAGAAATTATGTGAAACTGACATCGGTATAAGTTTTACAGGTGTAGCAGGACCAAATCAACACGAAGGTAAGAATGTGGGAACAATATATATTGGTGTTGCTTTACCTAACGGGGAATCGAAATCATTTTCATTGAATTTGTCTGGAACTAGATGGCAAATTAGAGAACGAACTGTAAAATTTGGCTGCTATTACTTGCTGAAAGAATTATAAAGGTGGAATTATAGAGAATGAGTTATTTTAAAGATTTTAACATTACAGATCAAGTGAAAAAAGCAATCCATGATATGGGGTTTGAAGAACCATCACCAATACAGGAAAAAGCAATCCCTATCATATTGTCTGGTGATGATATCATTGGACAAGCACAAACTGGAACTGGAAAAACAGCTGCTTTCGGTATTCCTGTTGTTGATAAAGTGACAGAAGATCGCTATGTACAGGCACTTATCTTAACCCCAACACGTGAACTAGCTATTCAAGTTTCAGGGGAACTGCAAAAGTTAACGAAATATAAAAAGATACGGACATTGCCTATTTATGGGGGACAATCAATTTCACATCAAATACGTGCATTGAAGCAAGGTGTTCAAGTTGTCATTGGTACTCCAGGACGTATCACAGACCATATTAGAAGACAGACATTAAATCTTGATAAAGTCCATACCTTAGTTCTTGATGAAGCCGATGAAATGTTGGATATGGGATTTATTGACGACATTGAAGCCATCTTAAAGCAGGTTAATAGTGAACGTCAAACACTTTTGTTTTCAGCTACGATGCCACCACCGATTAAGAAACTTTCGTACAAATATATGAAAAATCCAAAGCTCGTTGCCATTAGTAAAGGTGAGGTTACAGCGCCATCTATTGACCAAGTGTATTACAAGGTACTAGAGCGAAATAAACTAGATTCTTTATGCCGCATTATTGACAGTGAGGAAATAGACCTTGGTATTATTTTCTGTCGGACGAAAAAAGGTGTATCTGAGTTAACAGAAGCTCTTCAAGCAAGAGGGTATATTGCTGATGGGTTACATGGGGATTTAACACAATCACAACGCGATAACGTCATGAAGAAGTTTCGTGACTCAACAATTGAGTTCCTTATTGCAACAGATGTCGCTGCGCGTGGTATTGACGTTGATAATGTAACACATGTTATTAATTACGACATACCACAAGACCCTGAGAGTTATGTTCATAGAATAGGTAGAACTGGTCGCGCAGGTAGAAAAGGATTAGCGCTGACACTTGTGACACCTCGGGAAATGAAACATTTACGTTCAATTGAAGATGAGATTAAGATGCCTATCCCTTCAGAGAACGTACCAACATTTGCGGAAGTGATTGAGAAACAACAAGAAACATGGAAGAAACAAATTGAATCAGCTATGAATGATGATAAAGATAGTGAATGGTTTGCACCACTAGTCCATGATCTTCTAAACACATATCCAGCGGAAAAAGTAGTGACTGCTTTACTTAAGCGCAACTTCCTTAATGATAATACGTTGGATGACGATGGCTATAACTTTGGTGAAACTGGTGGAGCTAAAGGAATGGTTAGGTTCTTTATCAATGTCGGAAAAAATGTAAACATGAGTCCTAAAATTCTCATCGAAGAAATTTCTGAACTTGTTGGTATACCAGGAAAAGCAGTAGGCCGTATCGACATTTTTGATAAATTTACGTTCGTTGAAGTTCCTGAAGAAGTAGCACCATTTGTTTATGAAGCTCTTCGTTATTCACGCATTAATGGAGCTCGTGTAAACTTAGAACCTGCTAAGCCGCGTCCAAAACGTGAAAAACGTCCTTTAAAATGATAAAATAAAAAACGTACTCATAAAGTGTCTGTGCTCCTCAATTTTTACAAGATATTGGTTCGCAATAGATTGTTACTGAGGTGCCTGACGCTTTACAATGAGTTCGTCCACTCTTCTAATCTCCCTTTTATTTACTTAATTCCATATCTTAACACAAAGAAAAAAACGAATAAATGTTCGTAAAATCTATTGGCAAAACGAAAAAAACAAGTTATCATAAGTAGAGACATATGAGATATGTTGTAACGTACGTGGTTGTTGTTTAAACTTTCATGTACGTATTTAAAATATGGCCTATAAAGTGTAAAAATATTTTCATATATTTGAGGAGATGACATAATGAGTGATAGAAAAGCCGCATTAGAGATGGCATTAAGACAAATTGAAAAACAATTTGGTAAAGGGTCTATTATGAAAATGGGTGAACAAACGGAAACAAGAGTATCCACAATTTCAAGTGGTGCATTAGCGTTAGATATCGCTCTTGGTGTAGGTGGGTACCCACGAGGAAGAATTATCGAAGTGTATGGCCCTGAATCTTCAGGTAAAACGACAGTTGCACTACATGCAATTGCAGAAGTTCAACGTCAAGGCGGACAAGCTGCTTTTATCGATGCTGAGCATGCACTCGACCCAGTTTATGCAAAAAAATTAGGTGTTAACATTGATGAATTACTACTTTCACAACCTGATACTGGAGAACAGGCGTTAGAAATAGCTGAAGCATTAGTACGTAGTGGTGCTGTTGATATTATTGTTATTGATAGTGTGGCAGCTCTTGTACCGAAGGCGGAAATCGAAGGAGAAATGGGTGACAGTCATGTTGGATTACAAGCACGACTAATGTCTCAAGCTCTCCGAAAACTAGGTGGAGCAATTAATAAATCGAAGACGCTTGCGGTTTTTATCAACCAAATTCGTGAAAAAGTCGGCGTTATGTTCGGTAATCCAGAAACAACTCCAGGTGGGCGTGCCTTAAAGTTCTATTCTTCAGTTCGTTTAGAAGTTAGACGTGCTGAAACGTTAAAACAAGGAAACGATATGGTAGGAAATAGGACAAAAATTAAAGTTGTTAAAAACAAAGTAGCTCCTCCATTTAAAACTGCAGAAGTAGATATTATGTATGGAGAAGGCATTTCAAGAGAAGGTTCTATCTTGGATATTGGGGCAGAATTAGATATTGTTCAGAAGAGTGGCGCATGGTATTCATTCAATGAAGAACGTCTAGGACAAGGTCGTGAAAATTCAAAGCAATTCTTAAAAGAGAACGGAGATTTAACGGCTGAAATCGAACAATTAATTCGATCGCATTATGGACTTGACGGGGAGATCACAGTAGAAGCTCCAACTGAAAGTGAACTTGATGAATTACCATTAGATTTGAAATAATTGATATATAATCTGTATAACCCAGAATTACGTCTAATAAAAAGACTCTTTTATTAGGCGTATTCGGCGTACAGAAATAGTAACAATCGAAACAATTTGGATGGCACCTTTATAGGTGCTTATTCTTTTGATGGGAGCGAGGGGTACTGTTTGAAGTTTCTATACTTTACTGATACGCACATTCGTGGGACGACACCTAAAAACCGATTAGATTCATTTGTGGATACATTAAAGACAAAACTCGTTGAAATTATGGAAATTAGTCAACGAGAAAACGTCGATGTATTGCTTCACGGTGGTGACGTTTTTGATCGACCAGATTTATCACCAAACGTTGTTGGACAATTTGCGCAAATTTTTCGTCAAGCAAATGCTCCAATTTATGCAATATCAGGAAATCATGATACGTATGGTCATAACCCTGAAACCATTCCAAGGACGATGCTCGGCTTATTACATGCGTTTGGCATCATAACGGTCATTACACCCGAAGAACCTTTATTAATTGAAAAAAACGGTGTTAAAGTTCAAATTTCAGGTCAACCTTATCATTATGACATAGACCAACGAGACGCTAAGCTAGATTACTATCCTGAAAATCAATCAGATGCCGATATTCTCATCCATCTCGTTCATAGTATGCTAGTTGAAAAAGCACTTCCAGACGGTATACCTTATACGATCATTGACCATATTTGGGGGACAACGGCAGATATTATTTTGACTGGCCATTTCCACGGCGGGTTCGGAATAAAGGAAAAAAACGGGAAATATATCTGCAATCCTGGAGCGATTGCAAGAGTAAATAATCATTGGTCTGAAGTTATTCGAATTCCAAAAGTAATTATTGGAAAAATAACGCAACACGACATTAAATTAACAGAAGTTCCGCTAACAACAGCATTAAAAGGTGAAGAGGTGTTAGATCGTAGCTACCTTGAAAAGGCTGTCCATCAAGAAGAAAAATTAAATTCTTTTATCCAACAAGTGAAAGAGCAAACGAAGTTCCATACAATCAACATGAAACAAATTATTACTGAAATCGCTTCTATGTCAAATGTGGATGACAAGGTAAAAATTGAAGCCTTGCGAAGGATTGAAGTGATTGAAGAGTTGTGGAAAGGTGGAGACCATGAATTGGATTAAAGAAGTTCGTCTTGAAAACTTTCAGTCTCATCTCGATACGACGATTTCTTTTATAAACGGACTTAATGTTATTGTCGGTCAGTCAGATAGTGGAAAAACATCGATATTACGTGGAATACGCTGGGTTTTATTTAATCAACCACGAGGAACGGACTTTATGAGAGTAAGTGGTGATTTTGTCCGGGTAACCTTAACGTTTGCGAATGAGTGTAGCATTGTAAGAGAAAGAACGACATCAAGAAATCGTTATATTATTATGGCACTAGGAAAAGAAGACCTCGTTTTAGAAGGTTTTGGTATTCATGTTCCTCAGGAGGTATTGGACGCTCATCAAATCTATCCATTACGAATTGATCGAGATATGGAAATATTATTAAACGTTTCCCAGCAACTAGATGGGCCTTTTCTTCTCGACCAAACAGCATCTGTAAGAGCGAAAACAATCGGAAGAATTAGTGGAGCGCATTATATTGATATGGCTGTACGAGACACGACAAAGGATGTCGCCAAGCTACAACAGCAGACACGACATGTTGAAACAGAAGCAGAGATACTCAAAGAGAAAATAGCACCGTATCAGTTTTTAGATAAAGCAAAAGAACAGCTAGATATTATAGAACAACAATTTAAACTAATAAAAGAAAAGGATGCTAAACTTTCTAGGTTAGAAAGCGTAAAAAAACATTGGAAAGATTTAGCGGGAGAAAAGGAAAAAGTTGAAAATCGTCTAACGATTCTTAAAGAGGTTGACGATTGGGAGAGAATCCTAGAAAGGTTACAGTTTTTATCCGAAAAAAGGCGATTGTTTCAACTGAAGTACACTCAAATGAATGAAAATCAGAAAGCGATCAAGACTTGTAAACATTGGATATTAAAAACGGATAGCGTCGATACCGCAATGAAAAATGCAGTGGCAATAGAAAGAAAATTTGATCGAATAAATAAATTAATCCAGCTTAAACAACTTCAAGTTCGATTACATCGTAGTTTAATAGATGTTAGCACCATCATGAACAAAACCTCATTTGCTACAAACTCTGAAGAACAAAAAGTGCAAGAGCTCCTACGAAAAGTGAAGTCAGCAAACGAGTTACGGAGTTTTCAACAACACTATGACACACTTAACCTACAAATAAAATCGTTGCAAAAGAGGGTCGAAGGATTACAACGTATTAAGAATAGTGAAGAAAAGCATCGTGAACTTCATTCTGAATTACAACAGCTAGGAACTTATAAACGTAGCCTAGAAAAATATAGAGAAGTAAAAAGGCGATTGAGGGATGGAGTTACTTTTATTGCAGAAAAACAACAAGAAGAACATCAATTAAAACGTCAATATGAGCAATTATTACTTCAAAAAGGAAATTGTCCCACTTGTGGTGGGCAATTAAGTAGTTCTGTAATCAAACAACTATTAACATAACGGTGGTGAAACAATATGAATCATGTTGAGTTAGAACTTACAAAAATTAAAGAAGCGATCGATAGAGCAAAAGATATGCGCTACAGAGCAGAAGCGAAACTAGAAGAATTGGAAAATCAACAAAAGAGATTACTCAATGAATTAGAGGAACTCGGCGTTAAACCAGAAAAACTGGAGGAAGAAATTCAAAAGCTAGAAGAAGAAATCGAAAAAGGTTTAGCGGAAGCCAAATTAATGATTCCTAAAGAGTTGATGGGAAAACATGAGTAGATTTCAACAGTCAATTAAAGAATTGGAACGGGAATTGCAACTTGCAAAAAACGAGTGGGTCCGTTTGGATGTTAATAGAATACTATTAACAGAACAGCTTGAAGAAAAGTTAAACTCATTAGACCAATATTATGAAACAAAAGAAACATATGAAAAAGCTAGAGTATTATTGCAGCAGTCTGCAGAGTACGCTCGTGAACAAGCAAAACAGCAGATTGAAAGTTTAGTAACGAACGCCCTGCAATTTATTTTTGGTCCTTTATTTGCTTTTCAAATTGAAATTGAAGAGCATGGAAATAAACCAGTGGCTGAATTTTATGTCGTGTCAGATTATGAAGGCATCAAGGTTAAAACAAAACCTCAGGAAGCACGTGGAGGAGGCGTTGTCGATATCGTTACATTAGCCTTGCGTGTAGCACTAATTGAAACAACTGAGCCGAAAATGGAAGGGCCAATTCTATTAGATGAACCAGGAAAACATGTTTCAGGAGAATACGTTCTTTACTTATATGAATTTCTTAAATCGATAAGTACGATGTTTAACCGACAAATTATTATGATTACTCATAACCAACATTTAGCACAGTCTGGTGATCAAGCTTATTATGTTGATATACGCGATGGTATTAGTGAAGTAAATCAATCTGTCAATGCTTGACAACAAAAATATCCAACTATACAATTAAGAAGAATACGGCATTTTAAATGTCATGTTTCCTTCATGAAGTGTGTAAGTTAACGCACAATAATTAACGAATGATAATATGACTTTTGGAACCAACAATTAGATAGCAAGAGGAGGTGACTACATGGATAACGTCTTAATCATCTCCATTTTGCTTGTTGTCTCTGCTGGTGTTGGTGCAGTTGTTGGATATCTTGTTCGAAAATCCATTGCTGAAGCGAAAATTTCTAGTGCGGAACATGCTGCTAAACAGATTGTTGAAGATGGTAAACGAGAAGCTGAAGCTAGTAAGAAAGAAGCCGTTCTTGAAGCAAAGGACGAGGTTCATAAACTTCGCATAGAAGCTGAGCGTGAGATTCGTGAACGTAGAAATGAGATTCAAAAACAAGAGAATCGTTTGGTTCAAAAAGAAGAGATCCTTGACCGTAAAAGTGAAACTCTAGACAAGAAAGAGGAATCATTAGAAAAGAGAGAGGAGTCTCTCGCCAAAAAACAACGACATATTGAAGAGATGGATAGCAAAGTGGAGGAAATCTTGAACAAGCAGAAAACCGAACTTGAAAGGATTTCTGGACTTTCTAGAGAAGAAGCGAAAGAAGCTATTCGAAGCGAAGTTGAGCAAGACCTTACTCATGAAATGGCAGTGTTAGTGAAAGATCGATTAACACAGGCGAAAGAAGAAGCTGATAAGAAAGCTAGAGAAATTCTTTCGTTAGCTATTCAAAGGTGTTCTGCCGACCATGTAGCGGAAACAACAGTTTCTGTTGTCAGTCTACCTAATGATGAAATGAAAGGTCGCATCATTGGTAGGGAAGGGCGTAATATTCGAGCATTGGAGACACTGACAGGGATTGATCTCATTATTGATGATACTCCTGAAGCAGTGATCTTGTCAGGGTTTGACCCTATTCGTAGAGAAATTGCCCGTACAGCTTTAGAAAAGCTCGTTCAAGATGGACGAATTCATCCAGCTCGTATTGAAGAAATGGTAGATAAGTCTCGTCGCGAGGTTGACGAAACGATCCGTGAATACGGAGAACAAGCAACTTTTGAGATGGGAATTCATGGCTTACATCCAGACCTTATTAAAATATTAGGTCGATTAAAGTTTAGAACAAGTTATGGTCAAAATGTCTTGAAGCACTCGATGGAAGTTGCTTACTTGGCGGGACTAATGGCTGCTGAACTTGGTGAAGATGTACAACTTGCTCGTCGTGCTGGTTTACTCCATGATATTGGAAAAGCCATTGATCACGAAGTAGAAGGAAGCCACGTTGAAATTGGTGTAGAACTTGCTACAAAATACAAAGAGCATCCAGTTGTTATTAATAGTATTGCATCGCACCATGGTGATACCGAACCAACTTCAATTATAGCTACACTCGTTGCTGCTGCTGATGCATTAAGTGCGGCACGACCAGGTGCTAGACGAGAAACTCTAGAGACGTATATACGACGATTAGAGAAACTTGAAGAAATATCCGAGTCTTTTGAAGGTGTTGAAAAGACTTATGCTATTCAAGCTGGACGAGAAGTTCGAATTATGGTAAAGCCTGATATCGTAGATGATGCACAAGCCTATAAATTGGCTCGTGATATCACTAAGAAAATTGAAGAAGACCTTGATTACCCAGGTCACATTCGCGTTACAGTCATACGTGAGACAAGGGCAGTCGAGTATGCAAAATAAAGTGGTGAAAACCACTTTATTTTTTTTCGATCGTTTTATGCTATAGGACTTGTAAAGGGCAATTATTTTTATATATGATTAATTCAGGGAAAGTACATACATAAAGTAAGTTATAGAAAAGAGGCTTTAGATGAAAATATTATTTGTTGGAGATGTTGTCGGTTCACCTGGTAGAGGAATGATAAAAGAATACTTACCAAAACTAAAAAAGAAGTACCGCCCACAAATATCAATCGTTAACGGTGAAAATGCAGCTGGTGGAAAAGGTATTACCCAGAAAATATATAAAGGTTTTCTGGATGCAGGCGCTCAAGCCGTCACATTGGGCAATCATTCCTGGGATAACCGTGAAATTTTTGAATTTATTGATGATGCTAGATCACTAGTTCGTCCTGCAAATTTTCCAGATGGTACGCCAGGACAAGGCTATACAATCGTGAAGGTAAATAGTATTGAAGTGGCTGTAATTAACTTAATGGGAAGAACGTTTCTTCCTCCAAACGATTGTCCTTTCCGAAAAGTTGACGAAATAATAGAACAGGTACAAAGTAGAACTCCAGTTATTTTTGTAGACTTTCATGCTGAAGCTACGAGCGAAAAGCAAGCGATGGGTTGGTATTTAGATGGCAGAGTCACAGCGGTCGTTGGTACACACACACATGTTCAAACTGCCGATCACCGAGTATTACCTAAGGGCACAGCTTATATTACT
This sequence comes from Alkalihalobacterium alkalinitrilicum, assembly GCF_002019605.1. Lineage (NCBI taxonomy): Bacteria > Bacillati > Bacillota > Bacilli > Caryophanales > Bacillaceae > Alkalihalobacterium > Alkalihalobacterium alkalinitrilicum. The sequence continues at coordinate 22,069 of NZ_KV917368.1, forward strand.
GACGTTGGGATGACAGGGCCTTATGACGGCATATTAGGTATGGAACGTTCAGCGGTGTTAAATAAATTTTTAACGAACTTACCCGTTAGGTTTGAAGTTGCAGAGGGAAGAGAGCAGTTAAATGCTGTCGTTATTACTGTTGATGAAAAAAATGGTCGAGCAAAATCGATTGAAAGGATATTAATTAACGAAGATTTTCCATTTTATGAGTAAATAAAAGAAAGAATATTTCGAAAATACCTCTTTAAAAGAAGGAATATAAGAATATTTCGTGAATATATTTAATATGCGGCAATATTCATCATTAAGGGAGGTACAAGAAATGGAGATATTAAAAGTTTCAGCAAAATCCACACCCAATTCAGTAGCAGGAGCACTTGCAGGGGTCATTAGAGAACGGGGCGCAGCAGAAATTCAAGCTATTGGCGCTGGAGCTCTAAATCAATCGATTAAAGCGATTGCTATTGCAAGAGGCTTTGTGGCACCAAGTGGGATTGATCTCGTTTGCATTCCTGCTTTTACGGATATTAAGATTGATGGTGAGGAAAGAACAGCCATTAAATTAATTGTAGAGCCACGATAGGTGCTCGAATACACAAGGCTAACTTCTTAGTGTTTGTGCTTTTCAAGTGGAGGCACAAGTACTTTAGTTAGCCTTATTTTTGTGCATTTTTTTGTTTATTAAAAAAAAGTTTTAAAAAAAAATTAAAAACCTTTGAAGTAAGTAGTCATCTTTTGTTAAGATTATGACAAGATCGTGAACACAAAAAGTTCCGATTAATTTTGACAATGTTTAAGTTTTCACTATTTCGTAATATTTTTCCTTATAGGTCTTGCTTTTTCTTATGGATAGATTTATTATTGTAAGCGTTTAGTACATAATTATTCATCATGAGCATGACACGTAGGTTACCCATATAGTTCGCCTAGTGAATATTTAAAAAGGGATTTACTATGCAGATAGTGGAAACAGTCATACTCATTTATAACGCCAAAGGGGTGGAGAAAATGATCAATCAACTTTCTTGGAAAGTTGGAGGACAGCAAGGGGAAGGTATTGAAAGTACCGGAGAAATCTTTGCTATTGCACTTAATCGTTTAGGGTACTACTTGTACGGATATCGACACTTTTCTTCTCGTATTAAAGGTGGACATACGAACAATAAAATCAGAGTAAGTACAACGCCACTTAATGCAATTTCAGATGATTTAGATATTCTAGTGGCATTTGATCAAGAAACAATTGATGTAAACTATCATGAACTACGTGATGGCGGGATTGTTGTTGCTGATGCTAAATTTAAACCAACATTAGCAGCTGACTCTAATGCGACGTTGTATGCGGTTCCATTCACAGAAATTGCGAATGACCTAGGAACTTCACTAATGAAAAACATGGTAGCTGTTGGTGCATCAAGTGCAATCCTTGGTTTACCTGTAGAAGCTTACCGTGAAGTAGTTGAAGAAATTTTCAAGAAAAAAGGTGCGTCAGTTGTTGACAAAAATATGGAAGCTATTCAAGCGGGTGCTGATTTCTTTAATAAAGAAGCAGGTGGCCAAATTGAATCTCTTCAGTTAGAAAAAGCTGACGGAAAAAAACGTATGTTCTTAATCGGGAACGATGCGATTGGAATGGGTGCAGTAGCAGGTGGATGCCGTTTCATGCCTGCATACCCTATTACTCCTGCATCAGAGATTATGGAGTACCTAATTAAAAAGCTTCCTGAATTTGGAGGTACAGTAATACAAACTGAAGATGAAATTGCTGCTTGTACAATGGCGATTGGAGCTAACTATGCTGGTGTTCGTGCGTTAACAGCTTCAGCTGGCCCAGGTTTATCGCTAATGGCAGAAGCAATTGGCCTTTCAGGTATTACAGAAGTTCCATTAGTAATCGTTGATACTCAACGTGGTGGTCCGAGTACGGGTCTACCAACTAAGCAAGAACAATCAGATTTAATGGCAATGGTTTATAACACTCATGGAGATATTCCGAAAGTTGTTATTACGCCAAGTACAGTAGAAGAGGCATTCTACGATACAATCGAAGCGTTTAATATTGCAGAAGAATTTCAATGTCCAGTAATTATTGTAACTGACCTTGCTTTATCATTAGGTAAACAAACAGTTGAACCATTAGATTATAATAAAATTCAAATTCGCCGTGGTAAATTTGATTTTAATGAAGAGTTGCCAGAACGTGTAGATGGAGAATACTTCAAGCGTTACCTAGTTACAGAAGATGGTGTATCGCCTCGTGTAGCACCAGGAATGAAAAATGGTGTCCATCACGTAACAGGTGTTGAGCATGATGAGGCAGGAAAACCATCTGAGAGTCCTGAAAATCGTGTGGCCCAAATGGACAAGCGATTACGCAAATTAAATTCACTAGCTGACCGTTTCGATAATCCTGTATATGTTAATGCAGAGCACGAGGAAGCAGATCTATTAGTTATAGGAATTAACTCTACACGTGGAACAATAAACGAAGCAATGCCTCGTTTAGAAGCTGATGGAATTAAAGTAAACCATGCACATGTTCGTTTACTTCACCCGTTCCCGACAGAGAAATTAAAGCCATTAATGGATCGTGCGAAGAAAGTTGTTGTTGTTGAAAACAATGCTACAGCACAGTTAGCAAGTATTATTAAAATGAATGTTGGCGGAACAAACGTTGAAAGCATGCTTAAATATGACGGTAATCCATTCCTGCCATCAGACATCTACAAACAATGCAAGGAGTTGGTCTAAATGGCGACATTTAAAGACTTTCGTAACAAAGTAAAGCCAAACTGGTGCCCAGGTTGTGGAGATTTCTCCGTACAAGCAGCTATTCAACGTGCTGCTGCAAATGCTGGTCTAGAGCCAGATAGTCTTGCTGTTGTTTCTGGTATCGGATGTTCAGGGCGTATTTCGGGTTATATTAACTCATATGGTTTCCATGGTATTCATGGTCGTTCTTTACCAATTGCACAAGGTGTTAAAATGGCTAACCGTGAATTAACAGTTATTGCATCAGGTGGAGACGGTGATGGTTTTGCCATCGGTATGGGTCACACGATTCATGCTATCCGTCGTAACATCGACATTACGTATATCGTAATGGATAACCAAATTTACGGTTTAACAAAAGGTCAAACATCACCTCGTAGTGAGATGGGCTTTAAAACAAAGAGTACTCCAGGTGGTTCAATTGAGTCTGCATTAAACGTTATGGAGACAGCACTTACTGCTGGAGCTACATTTGTAGCACAAAGCTTCTCAAGTGATCTTAAAGAACTTACATCACTTATCGAGCAAGGGATTAACCATAAAGGTTTCTCACTAATTAATGTATTTAGTCCGTGTGTTACGTTCAATAAAGTAAACACATATGACTGGTTTAAAGATAACTTAACAAGTCTTTCTGCGATCGAAGGTTATGATTCGTCTAATCGTATGCAAGCAATGCAAACTTTAATGGAGACAAACGGTCTAGTAACAGGGCTAATTTATCAAGATAAAGAGAAGAAATCTTACCAAGAGTTAGTCACTGGATACGATGAGAATGGTCTTTCAAAGCAAGATTTGAAACTTGACGAGCAAAAGTTTAATCAACTTATGGCTGAGTTCATGTAATATAAACGATATGCAGGAATTAAGAGGCGTCCATTTTATTGGGACGCCTCTTTTAATATATCATAAAAAAGACACAATTTAAAGAAATTTCATGAAAATTCAAAATATTAGATTAACTTTAAGTTGTGAGGTTTATAAGTACAATTAAAGAAATTGTGTTAGTAGTGTGAGTCATAATGTAGTACAACATGCACATTGTCCTGTGCTTGTAGCAAAATAAATTACAAAAGTGCGTCATCATTCGATGGTGCGCTTTTTTAGTGTGTAGCGTCACTAGACGAAAGCTTAGGAGTGTTATTATATTCATATCAAATGTTGTCTACAATGATAGAAGAGTTTATAATATACACTTGTACGTCTACTTTTATATTTCTATGAAAACATTAAGAAAGGAGTTATTACGATGACGAATGACAATAACAATAAAAGTAAAAAGGTTTCCGCTCAGGACGTAAAATCCTCTAGTGGAAATAAAGCTAAAGATTATGGTAAATACTTTGACTTCTCAAATGCTAAAGTTACTGAAACTGAAGATGGTAAAAAAGTAATGAAAATTAGTGGTCGTAGTATATTGATAAGTGATCAACCGGACTACGCAAAAGGAAAACGCCGTGGTAAGGAAGATGTACAAGTTCACTACGACTTTAATATTCCAGAAGATATGAAAGATATTGGTGCGGGTAAATCTTTCTTAATTCGTACGTACGGTTGTCAAATGAACTCTCATGATACAGAAAACATGGCAGGTATGTTACTGGAGCTAGGTTTTTCTGAAACGGATGATACAAATAAAGCAGATATTATTATATTAAATACATGTGCGATCCGTGAAAATGCAGAAAACAAAGTTTTTGGTGAAATAGGGAACTTAAAACCACTTAAACGGGAAAGGCCAGAGTTGATCTTAGCAGTTTGTGGTTGTATGTCTCAAGAAGAGGGCGTAGTCAATCGAATAATGCAAAAACATCAGCATATCGATTTAATATTTGGTACTCATAATATCCACCGCCTCCCACACTTATTAAAAGATGCGATTTTCGGTAAAGAAATGGTTGTTGAAGTTTGGTCTAAAGAAGGCGATATCGTTGAAAATATGCCACGCAAGCGTCAAGGGAACACACAAGCGTGGGTAAATATTATGTACGGTTGTGACAAGTTCTGTACGTATTGTATCGTTCCTTACACTCGTGGAAAAGAGCGTAGTCGTCTTCCAGAGGATATAATCGCTGAAGTACGTGAACTAGCACGTCTAGGATATAAAGAAGTGACATTACTCGGTCAAAATGTAAACGCCTATGGAAAAGACTTAGAAGATAATGAATACGGCCTAGGAGATTTAATGGATGAGCTTCGTAAGATTGATATTCCTAGAATTCGTTTTACAACAAGTCACCCAAGAGATTTCGATGATCATTTAATTGAAGTTCTTGCTAAAGGTGGTAATTTAGTAGAGCATATCCATTTACCAGTTCAGCACGGGAACACGGAAATTCTAAAATTAATGGCTCGAAAGTATTCTCGTGAGCAATATTTAGAGTTAGCTGGTAAAATAAAAAAAGCGATCCCGAATGCGTCTTTTACAACAGACTTAATTGTCGGTTTTCCTAATGAAACAGATGAGCAGTTTGAAGATACACTTTCATTAGTACGTGAGATTGAATTTGACAGTGCCTATACGTATATCTATTCTCCTCGTGAAGGTACGCCAGCCGCGAAAATGGTCGATAATGTCCCGATGAAAGTGAAGAAAGAAAGGCTTGCTCGTTTGAATGCATTAATTAACGAAACTTCTGCAAAGAAAAATCTAGATTTTCAAGATAAAATTGTTGAAGTTTTAGTAGAAGGAGTAAGTAAGAAAAACTCTGAGATCTTATCAGGACGTACACGGACAAACCGTCTTGTAAACTTTAAAGCGCCTGAATCTGTTATTGGCGAAATTGTTTATGTAAAAGTAACAGATGCAAAAACGTGGTCGTTAGATGGAGAAATCGTTGAACTAGCAGAGGTGAAAGAATAATGGAAAAAGTGTACACTAAGGATGAAATTGTAACAAAAGCAAGAGAGTTAGCAGAAATGATTGCGGAAACAGAAGAAGTAGAGTTTTTTAAGAAAGCAGAAAAGCAACTTAATGAAAATGTAAAGGTTCAAGAGTTAATGGCAAAAATTAAGCGAACGCAAAAAGAAGCCGTTAATTTACAACACTATGGAAAAGCAGAAGCGTTAAAAAAAGCAGAAGAAAAAATTGACGCTTATCAAGATGAGATTGATCAAATTCCATTAGTTCAAGAATTTAAAAGTAGTCAAATGGAAGTCAATGGTATACTACAACTTGTTTCGACAACGATCTCTAATACTGTTACTGACGAAATCATAAAATCGATGGATGGCGATCTATTAAAAGGTACTACAACAAAAAGTCCTTTTAGTAGTGGTGGCTGTTAAAGCTAGATAGCAGAAGCTAACTCTTTACTTAGAGTTAGCTTCTTTTTTATGTGTGCCAGGCATGGCAACTATCTAGGTGGTGAAAGTCCACTGTGGGGGTACACATCGACCAACCACTAAGGAAGCGCAAGGTACTTATCGTGAGGTAAGGGCTAGAGGAAGCGTGGAATAAAATCTTGGCTCGACGAACAGAAATCTGATACCAAGGCTTTATAAAGGGATGAGGCTCCATGACAAGTCAAAGTCCAAAAGATGTGCGTAACTTTATAGAGTAAATCAGGCGAGTAAAAGAGGAAAGATAGTTGTCTTACCCTGGGAGATCTTGCGAATGTACATATGTACATTCGAAAAAGGTTAGTCGCAAGAAGTCAGCAGAAGCCATAGTAATGAGTGAAATCATGAAGGGCAGAACAATTTATAGTGTTTCAACGCCACGAATGCGTAAGTGACGAACTCCGAATATGTTAATGGTGAAAATATGAGCGTATCTCAAAGGATAACCAAAAGGGAGCTATTACTTACTACGTGAGAGGAAAAGGGGAAACGAGTGTGACACTTTTAGAACAGGTTTTAAAGAACCAAAATATGAATGAAGCATACTTGCGCGTGTATAAGAACAAAGGTGCAAGTGGAATTGATGGAGTAACAGTCGACGAATTAAAACAATATCTGAAAGAGAACAAGGATGAACTGAGAAAGCTCATAAGAACAAGAAAATACCAACCACAACCTGCCTTAAGAGTGGAGATCCCAAAAGAGACTGGAAAGATGCGCAAGCTGGGAATACCGACAGTAGTGGATAGGGTAGTTCAACAAGCCATTCATCAAGTGCTCAGTCCGATATTTGAAAAACAGTTCAGTGACTTCAGTTATGGCTTTAGAGCAAAAAGAAGTTGTGAAATGGCGATTACTAAAAGTTTGGAAATTCTGAATGATGGTTACGACTGGATAGTGGACATTGACCTGGAAAGATTTAGCGACATTAATTTAGGGCCAAATACAACCTTTAAGGTGAAAAAACTACTAAAATACTGTTAAATGCTAACTCTATCGCATGATTACTATTTATTTTGTTAAGTACCTGTTCGAATACCGTAAGGTGTCTGAAAAGAACTGATGGGGTCTCCCTTTAGCCCCATAATGGTGCGCATTTTTCTCATAGGGTGTTGCTTTGAAAGTTCTTTTAAATCAGTAATTGTGATATGTAAATAGATTTGAGTTGTAGATAAACTTTTATGTCCAAGTAATTTTTGAATGGACACCAAATGAGCCCCATCTTGAAGAAGGTGCGTAGCACAAGTGTGCCGCAATTCGTAATAAC
>NZ_KV917368.1:1384054-1571616 GCF_002019605.1 Alkalihalobacterium alkalinitrilicum
GGTGTTAAAAACAAAATTTTTCAAAGCATGTCACGTAAAGCAACCTGCGCAGACAACGCTTCGATGGAGAACTTCTTTGGGATTTTAAAGCAAGAAATGTATTATGGGGAAGAATTGGTAAGCTATGAAGAATTAAAAAGACGAATTGAAGAATATATCTACTGGTATAACCATGAACGATCAAAAGAAAAATTGGCTGGGATGAGTCCAGTTGAATACCGAACTCACTCCAACCAATCAGCTGCATAATAAAAACTCTAACATTTGGGGGTAACCACCCATGAATAATTGATAAGGCTCTATTTTTTTATGTAGGTAGTTTAAGTTCACTTGGTAATTCCGAGGCAAACTCAACTTCATTAGAAACGATATACTTAAATAATTTAACAATAACTTATGTACAGATATACAAACTCCGTGCCTATTTTATAGGCTTTTTACAATCCTTCCGGCTGTTTCTTTACCATTTTTTATACAAGCTCCTATACCTACCCCATAATATGAACAACCCGCTAGAATTACATTAGGATATAGGGTGGCCATTTTTTTATTGAGTGAGTGAATAGCTTGGCTATGTTTTAAGTGGTAATTTGGCATTTGTTGATCCCAATTTGTCACTTCAACGTGTTTGGGTGTACCTTTCAGACCTAAACTCATTTCAATGTCTGTCAGAGCGGCTTGTACGAGTTCATCTTCATTCAATTGGTTTAATGATTCGTAAGCTGGATTAGAACTTTTATAGAAAAGTCTGACTAACAACTGTTGTTGTTTTGAAGTATGCTCCCATTTTCTACTGGTCCACGTACACGCATCACATTTTACATTACTATTTTCTGAAACAATAAAACCTGTCCCATCTGCTGGTAACTCATTGTCTGCAATATCAAAACCGAGATAAATGCTAATTAGCGATGAATTTTTTAATAAGTTAAAATCTAGATCTAGTTCTTCGTTCTTTAATATATTCTGCGAAACATCATGAGGTGTCGTTAATACAACATAATCCGCTTCAAGTTTTTTATCATTTGAATAAGTTATTTCATATTTGTTATTTTCGAAACGGATTGAGTTGGTGTTTACTCCTTTTACTATTTTACAATCCTTTAATTCTGCTTCAAACTGGTCAATCAATGCTGACAAACCATTATTAAACGAAATGAATTTTTTGTCTGCAGCCGCGAGAAATTGTTTTCTATTTTCTGCTAACCCTTTAATAATGCTACCGTACTTATTTTTATATTCAAGCAAATAAGGTAGTGTTGAAGCAATCGTTAACTTATTAAGGTCTCCTGAATACACACCTGATAATACAGGGGCAATCTGCTTTGCAACTAACTCTTTTCCTAGAAAATGTTCAAGAAACGATCCGATTGAGCTTTCGTGAGTGAACGTTTCGTTGTTGGTATCTAAATCTTTAAGCGCTTCATTTTTACCTTCTGTAGACACTAGTGTACTGCTAAATAAAGATTCTACACTTGTTGGGATACCAAACACCGTATCAACAGGAATAGCGTGTAACTCATTATTTGTATAAATATACGAAATCCCTGTTGCATTATAAACGACTTCGTCTTCTATATTTAACTCTTTAATTAACGGCATGACACTCTCGTGTCGTGCAACGATAGAATCTGCACCAGTTTCAATAATGAAATCCCTATTACGTACGGTATGGATTTTTCCACCCAAGTACTCATTTTTTTCCATTAAAATTAACTCAACTTCTAAATGTTTCTCTCTTTTAAGCTTTTGCAAATAATGAATCGTAGATAGCCCTGTAATTCCCCCACCGATAACAACAATTGTTTTCAATACATTTCAACTCCTAATAATCATTACCTACCTAATATAAATGATTTCACTATAAAGTGCTAGGCACCTATAGCACTCAATAGGTTCCTAGCACTACTTGTTCACTATCCTGTAAATATTTCCACATCAGGATAGCAGATATTCGACTTTTTTGGTCTTGCTAACGTAAATATTAACGCTAAAAAGTCCAATTCGTCAGATGTACATTATAAAATTATCACTTGTCTCCCTACTGATGTGTTCGATCTCTGGTTAATCCCATCGAAAGTCCTACAAGTACAGATTAGGGTTTTTGGGCAATGGTCATCATGTGCTTTATTCAACTTGGTGGTTTAGGGTAATCGTGTTTACTCCATAACGAAAAAAGCAGAAAAAACTTCGCAAACGTTTGTGTTCTTCAAATGTTTGCATTCATAAATAGGATTAGTATTTCATTAAATTGGGTCACTCTTCCAGTCATTTTATTAATGCTTCTAAGATCAATGTTACGATTTTCGCTAATTTTCCTTGTATATCCACTAATACTGATGCTGTATCCGCTTGCCTAAGCATCTTGAACCTCCCCTTTTGTTTGGTACTTATTATTATCAACAATGCAAACCTATCACCCGAGATATAAAAATTACTTTATAAGGCTCGAATGATAGATAATGGTACTCTAACAAATAGCATTTACTCTATCTTTCCTACGAATATGTGAGACCTCATTATGAGGTACGCCATTATATTTAGACATCAATGCAGAAGCCCCAATGATCATATCTCTAAGACCAGCAAGTGCTCCGATACATGATTGCCAGTGATGGTTCGCGAAAGACTCTGCTAATTTGCCTGTATATTCCCACTCTGCACATAAGAAAACTTTTTCCCACGGGATAAACACATCATTGAAAATAACAAGTGCTGTTCAATGTCCATAATTGAACTAAATGGAGCTTCAGCTGCTGGCTTTGCAATCATTTGTAAACCTGGTGCATCGACTTGAACGGCAAACGATACTGCGTAATCAACATCCTTTTCTTTCATCGCACGAGTTGGGAGCACAATAAACTCATGAACATAAGGATCCCCTGTTAAATTGGCTTTTGCCCCGCGGAAGACAATCCCTTTTTGATTTTTTTCAACGACACGAACATATAAATTTAATCGGATACTTGATCACAAAATTTCGTATAAGGCTGTAACGTCTTTACTATGACTCTCCATCGGATCAGAAACCTGCGATTTCCTTTTGTAGTCGTAGCATGAAATCTTTTTTTCGAAAAAACATTCACTGCAGCATCGATAATTTCTGCTCTTTTTCTAAAAATTAATCTTCAAAAAATCATAAATTTACCATGTGTTAATACAGTAACAGAATAAACAATTGCTAATGTAATAATTTGTTATTAAAATAAGTAATTTTTCATATATATTGATAAAACCACCACTGTTTTGAGAGATAAAAGTTATTGGTTTTGAACCACAACTAAGAGCTATTCATCATAAAATTAATTAAATGCAAGGGGAGAAAATTATGGCCATAAAACCACCACTGTTACAAAGTGGAGATACGATCGGATTAGTAACACTGGGCAGCCCTCTTGATGCTAATATTATTAACATGAGAATTCAGAATTTGAGAGATATGGGCTTTAATATCGCTTTTGGGAGGCACATGTATTCTTGGCAAGGAATCGCAGCTGCTCCTGCCGAGCAAAGATCTGAAGATGTTATGAACATGTTCCGAGACCCGAGTATCAAAATGATCCTTCCAACACGAGGGGGTACAGGAGTTCAGACTATCCTTCCTTATCTCGATTTTGATGTCATTAGAGAGAATCCCAAACTAATTTCTGGTTATAGTGACATCACGGTATTACTAAATAGTTTGTATCAGTACAGTAATTTAATTACGTTCCACAGCTTAATGCTTATCGATTTTAGACCTGACACACCTGCCTATAATTACAATCATTTTTTTTCAGCGACCTCTACATTAGTATCTCCGAGAATTATCGAAAATCCACCCGAAATGCCATTAATGAGTTTAGTACCAGGAAATGTAACTGGAGCAATTGTTGGAGGAAATATAGCTTCAATTGTAAATACTCTAGGTACTCCATTTGAAATTGATACAAAAGGAAAAATTCTTTTTTTAGAAGAAATTAATGCACCTACAACGATGATATATCGTTATTTCACACAATTACAAATGTCAGGGAAGCTTGATGATTCTATTGGTATTATCATGGGTGAATGTATAAATTGTCTTGCCTCTTATGGATCAACGTATGAAAATTTAATAAATGAATGGTTAGTTCCTTTAGGTAAACCGTTAATGGTTAACCTTGCTACAGGTCATGGACTGTATAAAGCGACGATTCCTATCGGTGCTAGGGTTAATCTTAATACGACAAAAAATACATTGACTGTAATGGAACCAACTGTTTCTCCTTAACTAAATTAATATTAAAAAGCAACACATAATTAGCGTATCAGGTTCACTTCAGGTGCAACCAATCATTTCAAATGATAACGTATAGGTTTTTAAATGAAAATTTATTATCTAAACACCCTTCGAATAGTTTATTCTCCCATTGGTTACGATAATATTTGTAATCAGGTCAAAATCACATTTCCTAGGAGGGTTTTAACTATGAACTTTTTTGATTGGTTAAACGGTGAAGACGAAACTCAGAAGGAAAGTCGAAAAGAAGTACGTAAAGTTGACCGAGCTACAGATACAGAATTTGCAGATGACAACGCACACCTGGACCTTCGTGAAGAAGAGTTAGATATTGACAAATATCGTGTGGAAACTGGCGATGTTGTGCTTCATAAGGATATCATCGAAGAAGAACAAACTGTTAATGTTCCAGTTGCTCATGATCAAGTAGTCGTGGAGAGAAAAGCAATTGATCGTGAACCAACTGATGAACCGATATCGAATGAAGAAACTGTCCACATTCCCGTTACTGCGGAAAAGATCGATGTAGATAAGCATACGGTTGTAACTGGTGAAATTTCTGCTCACAAACGTTCAGTTCAAGAAACTGAGCAAGTACGCGATGTAATTCATAAAGAAGTAGCAGACGTAGAAGCACATGGTGATACAGATGTTATTAATGAAGACCGGTAATTAAAGTACTGAGGCTGATTCGAAAAACGGTCAGCCTCTTTTCATATTTCACCACTTCAATGGGCATCATAATAATGTGAAATTTCCATCAGTGAGGTTCCTCCACTGATGTTTAGTTGAGGCCCACACGATGTGGTTTTCACGCAGCCGTTGCCACAGATCGTGGAGCATTTAGTTTGTATTCTTTTAGTTGTTACTGGCATTTATCGCCCACCTTATCCTTCTTTGATTTCTCGAAGTCTTGAGTGGGGGTATTACTGTCAGTTGTTGTGGGATAAAAAACTTTTACTCAGGAGGCTCTATGGGAAAATCTATTCTTATTGGTGTTATAATGGGAGGCTTAATAAGTTGGTTATTGGGCTTTACTATATTTACAGGAATTATCATTGGAGCAATTGTAGGTGGAATGCTTTACACAATACTGGCGAAAAAGAATCAAACAGCAGAAGAAACACAAAACAAATTTGATGATAATACATTGCAGTTGCGCGAAGAGGAATTAGATATTAAAAAAGAACGAGTGCAAACAGGTGAAGTAAAAATTCATAAAGAGGTCGTTGAAGAACCAAAAACCATCACAGTCCCCATTCGCCGCGAAGAAATGGTGATAGAAGCTGGGAGTGACGAAGTTTACCGTATTCCTGTTAAAGAAGAGGAAATCGAAATTAATAAACATCCAGTTAAAGTAGCCGAAGTTTCAGTATCAAAACGACAAATTGAAGAAATACAACAAGTGAAAGAAACCATAAAAAAGGAAACGGCTGAGCTTGAGGTTAAAGGTGTAGCAGATGTTCAGGAGGATAACAAAAAACACCACCCCCATAAAAAATGAGCCATATTAAACTGGCTCTTTCTTTATATTATCCTGTTTAAGTTTTTTTATGTCATAAAAATCCATTGCTACAAGGGAAGACCTCACCATATATTTAGCAATAGCGATCGTCATTAATGAATGAACCCAAGTCCAACCTTTATTGTACTTAATCAGTTGGGTATTCTTTTCTAACCACCATTCTGCCATGGCTTGTGGAAGAGCAAAGAACCAAACTTTGATAAGGGCTATCTTCCAGTTATCTTTTAAAGACATTCGACAATACCATGTTGTAACTAAAGAACATAAACAGTAATCGTAAAGAATACTACTTTGGTATACTTTAGGTAGAATTCTGACTGGATACTTCAAAAATCCTATCCTTTCTAATAACGGCGCAACAAATGTATTAGCGTATCCATTAAGTAAGAACGCCTTCATCCACTTTCTATAATCCTTTCCTATTATTGAAATAGGAACTGCTATTAATCCAAATGTTAAAAGGAACCGTAAAACGTTTTTTTCGAATTTGTTGAACAATGTGCTACTCCCTCCTCTCTTCACCACCTAATGATATTACAAATTATAATCTTTTTCTATTATTGTGGTTGTCCTGGTGGGTAATAATATGGGGGTATCTTTAGCCAGCCACGTTTCATCATTAATGCTTTTAAGCTTGTACCAAACGTAAGCATTTCGAGATGAAATTTAAACCAAAGCATGCCCATGTCATTTCTAATGGAATCAATTTGTCCTTTTGCACACATTGCTAGACACGTTGTTAATTTTAATGTAATGCCATTGGCAATTTCTTCGTCAGTTAGCTTTACTCCTAAAGGAATTGCATTTGGTTCAGAGTTTGGTTTTGGCGGAGTTGTTTCAGGTAAAGGGATTCCTTCTTTTTTCATGAAGTCACCTAATTTCTGTGCTTGGCTTTCACACATTCTTATTGCATCTGTTAACATTTCCTTTACCTCATCGTCTATCGTTGTATTTAAGCTCATCTCCTCAAATCTGATAAATTCTCCTAACGACGTAAGATACACCCAACAATCCATCGCTTCGCCAATATGTAATGGTGTTTTAGATGAAGTTAAATTATCAAATTCTTTACTTACTACATTCCAAACAGCTTCAAAAGTATTTGCCAACATTTTCACCCCTTTTTATCTATATTAAGTAGTTTTAATCTGAAACCTATAAATCATTCTTAGGGAATGGAAGTAATATTTACTAGTTAAGGCCCACACGATGTGGGGGTCACACAGACGTTGCCACAGAACGTGGCGCATTTAGTCTGTGTCATTTAGTTGTTACTGGCAGTTATTGAACTAATGACAAACGCGGATTATTAGAAAAAAACTGGCTCCGTTTTATGGAACCAGTTTATGAAATTAATCAAGAACGACTAAGTTTGAGAAGATATAAGAAGCTTATCAGGTTAATGTGAAATTGTTGAGTTAGTTTACTGACCTTTTTTATGAGTGGACTAAGCAATAATCGTATTAAACGAACCATTTTCATCGCCTCCTACCAAAAGTATTGGCAATAATCCATTTATCACTAGTGTTGCATTAAAAGAAACGAAATATTTAAAATACTATAAATCTTCAATTATTGATTGATTTGGATACAAAAAAATCCTTTACAATGGAAGTACAGGTGGTTCCTGTCCAAATCCAAAAGTAAAGGATATCAGCTATGGACAAGAATACACGATTATCTTCATTTGGTAAATGGGTTGCGCCCATAAATATAAAACTTTTTGATGAACAAGTTGAAAAGTATCAACTTGATAAGTACACAAAGAAGCTAAAAACACTCTCTTTTACTAAGCTTTTTCTTTATGCTCACTTAAATCAAATGGAAAGTCTCCATGATCTTAATACAGCACTGGCTGATGAGAAGTTACAGAAAGAACTTGGATTTAAATCAATCAGTGTCTCTCAGCTTTCTCGTAAGAATAGAGCGATAGACCCTGAGTTTTTATCAACTATCTTTCTTGAACTTGTACGTCTGATTCACCTCAAGACAGAAAAACGAAAAGCCATCCGACCGATTAAAATCATTGACTCTAGTACGATGCCACTCAATCTTACTCGTTGTCAGTGGGCCAAATTTCGAAAGACTAAAGCTGGCGTAAAACTTCACCTTAGGTTAGTTTACGTGGATCAGGAATTGGCATACCCAGAAAAAGCCATTATCACAGATGCTTCGGAACACGACCGAAACCAACTTGAAATACTCGTTGATGATAAAGACGCCATGTACGTGTTTGACCGCGGGTATGTTGATTATGAACGATTTGATCGTTATACAGATGATGGTATCTTTTTCCTATCCAGACTAAAGAAAAACGCAGTTATTCGAGAGATTGAAACGTTTAACATTCCAGAAGGTAGCCCAGTAACATCAGACAAAATGGCCTATATCGGCACAACACAAAAGCGATGTGAAAATGTGTTTCGTATTATTGAAACCGTTGATTCAAAAGGACAATTACTACGCTTGATTACCAATCGCTTCGATTTAACAGCTGAAGAAATTGGAGATCTATACCGTTCAAGGTGGGCAATTGAGCTCTTTTTCAAATGGTTAAAACAGCACGTAAAAATTAAAACTTTTTTTGGTTATAGTGAAGAAGCAGTTCACAATCAACTGTTTTTAGGACTGATTACGTACTGCCTTAGTGTACTTATCCAACTAGAAATCAAAAGTAAGCAAACACTTTTACAGATCACTCGATGGTTGAAGAGAACTTTATGGCGGCCAGTCCATGTATGGTTCAGTTATATTAGTCCCAAAGGGATTCCGTAAGAACTTTACTAGCTGACCGTCACTTAAGAACTAAATGTATAATTTTACCAAATGGACAGTACCACCTTTCGCTTGGTGTTGTCTTTTTAGCTCATTTGCCACGAAGTGCAAAATACAGAATATTCTAACTTATAGAATGCAGTTTTATGCAACACTAGTGTCCATTTATGTATTTTTATTTTTTAATGGATCAGCTGATTGATTTTGAAATAAAATAAAATCTTTACCAATAAAGTTAGCGAAACTGGGGGTGTTCCTATTCTCTATGACTACATTAGTTTAAACGAAATTTTGACTAAGAAATTTAATTCTTGGAGAAAATAATATAAATCAATGCGGTTTTTACCATCTATGCATTTAATACTAAATCAGCGGGGCGTACTTATGGAAAAAGAAACAATGAATACTAAGCAAAAATCAAATATGATGAATCGGCAATTATATTCTAAGCGCAATTTATGGTCTGGTATTTTATTTGGGGTCGGCCTAATTGCATTTTTTGATGAGGTTGTATTTCATCAACTACTACATTGGCACCATTTTTATGATCTATCAACAACTAGCATGGGGTTAATCTCTGATGGTTTGTTTCATGCCTTTAGTTGGTTTGCAACAATTGCGGGTTTATTTATGTTTGCTGATCTTAGGAGAAGAAACGCCTTATGGTTTACAAGGTGGTGGGGTGGTGTCTTTCTCGGTGCAGGAGTTTTCCAATTGTACGATGGAATTATTCAACACAAGTTAATGGGAATTCATCAAATTAGATATGTAGAAAACGTGATAGTATATGATGTCGTCTGGAATATTTTTGCTTTAGCCATTATTATCGTTGGGATAATTCTTATTAATCGGACACAAAATCACAAAACAACTGGAAGTACAGTAACAAATGATCATGTATAGTCATATTCACCCTGGAGAAGGAATACATCTTCACCATGCGATTGGAATTTTACCGCAGTTCATCTTAGCTCTACCATTTGTTTTAGGATTCGTACTGTATAGCATTGCAGTGTGGATTTCAAATCGTAAGTATAAACAAAAATGGCCCGTTTTTCGCACTGGATTATGGACGAGTGGGACTTTTTGTGCCATATTGGCAGTAGTTGGACCGTTAGCGGAAAAAGCACATGTTGATTTCACTGCACACATGATTGCTCATTTATTGCTTGGTATGCTAGCTCCACTTCTAATGGTAATAGCTGCTCCAATGACCCTTGCCTTACGTTGTCTCCCAATCACTCAAGCAAGACGACTTGCTAAGTTACTAGATACAATGCCCGTTCGAATTGTAAGTGATCCAATTGTTGCAACACTACTAAACGTTGGAGGTTTATGGATTCTATATACAACTAATTTATATACTGCCATGCACGAAATCACATTTTTACATATAGTTATTCATACACACGTATTTTTGGCAGGCTATGTTTTCACTTTATCCATGATTTATATTGATCCAAAGCCACATCATACGAGCCATGTGTACCGTTCTGTTGTTTTGGTAATTGCTTTGGCTGGGCATGGGATTTTATCAAAATATATTTACGCTCATCCACCAGCAGGAGTTTCTCAAACACAAGCAGAAATCGGCGCAATGCTCATGTACTATGGAGGGGATATCATAGATGCTATGATTATACTCATTCTTTGCTATCAATGGTATAAAGATACACGTCCTCGATTATTTTGGGAATCGGAACTGTACTCTTCTCAAAGTACTTGATATAAAAGTAAAACTTCCATCAGTGAAGGGGTTTCCTCTTCCTTTTCCCCCGACTGATGGTTAGTTGGGGCCCACACGATGTGGGTTCAATTAATATATTCGTTGAACAGATTTCATATAACGAGGGTTTGAACAAAAAAGGAGGACAGCTTTTAGATTAATGCCCTCCTCGTCTTATACTACTTTTAGTTGGTTTAGTTACTTAACGGTAAATATTATTATATAAATGTTTAAAGTATCTAAACTACGATTTTAAGTAACCATCTTTGTATTACTTATTTCTACCATTGCCATTTCCCTTGTCGTAACGATTCCTATGTTATTACTTTGATGAAATATTTCTGCAAGATGACCTGGATTATGATCTTGTTGATTTGAATAGCTAACGTCTTTACTTAGTTGAAATCCAAATAATAAGTAGGAACCTATCCCCATGAAAACAAACAATGGTTTAAATAGCCATTTTCTATTGTAGCCAATACGCGTTTGACTATCACCAGCACATAAAACGAAAAACAAGAGCAATGAGCTTATTGTAAAAGTAATAAAAATCATTAAAATAATAGAAGCTTCCGATCCTGATATCATATCACCTAACATTGCCCCCATCATACTTCCCATTAAGCCAGCCATAGCACCTTCGATAGCTGAGAGTATACCTAATGAAATTCCAGATAAAGCTCCAGCTAGTAATCCAAAGAATATAGAAATTATTGTAGAAAAATATAATTCACCTTGAAATAATACGCCAAACAAAACGCCACCAGTTAATCCTATATTCATAGAAACCGTCATCGATACGATCATCCTGTGCATCGGTAATAGTTTATCTTTGAGTAGGTAAGAGATGATAGTCATAACGATCATTGTAAGTAAGAGGCTGATAAGGATGTAATAATAAAATGGATTCAAGTTGTCCCCTCCTTACTTAATATTTATGACTACAAAACGCTGTACATGCAATAGAGTAAAAAAGATGTAAATCTAATTTTTATGTATACAAACTGAAAGATAAAAACCACATATTATACATGAACACGTGGTTTTTGCAACTAGATTATTTTTTTCACTTCTTACTTTAACTCCAGTTATCTTGATGGTTCTCCTTTTAATATTCTTTTTTTAAAAATATTCTCTCCCCTATGCCTTCGACGATAAAATGATCATTTGGACCAATGTTTAGTAGATTTCTAATCTCCTTAGGAATTGTAATTCTTCCTTGATGAAACACACATTGATTATGTGTGGATTCTTCTAAAAGGGGTTCGATAATAATCGTCTTGTCTTTATGGTAAACATAAACAGAGTATAGTTTTCCGTTGGCAAGGTTTAGTTGCTCCCTGACTTTTTTTGAAAAAGTAATTAAGCCACGGTTGGATATTTTACATACATTCACTTTTGAATCACCTTTATTACAAGAAATATTTAGTATAAGCTTAACAAGAATAAGTCAAGAAAATATGCAGAAACGAAAAATTAATTTAGAGCTTAGACAACTGTTTTAAAAAAAATCATCATAAAGTCTGGACTGCATATTTTCTCAACAATTTATGTTTAAACTTTTGTTATTATTTGTAAAGGTGATGATGATGAAATTTTCTATTAAAGTTGGTTTATGGTTCTTTTTATGTATATTGATTATCGAAACAGCTTTCCTTACAAGCGAGAGGAAATAGTCATCGCGATGTATTAGAAATCTCGTTTTATCACGATACGCTTCATCATATTGCGTTAATGGAAGCACAAGCAGATACTGAAGTGGTCATCACAAATACAAACCGAGACATAATAAAAACCTCGAGTCCGATAGACTCTGCTACTCAATTTATACTTGAAAAAGAAAACTTTAGTCATGCAGAAGGTGGACATATTCTGCAATCTGATTGGAAAAAGGAAAAATATATAGCAACGGTATCGCCATTTAATGATGGAAAAGGAAATCAAGGATACGTTTATATGCTTAAAAGTACAGATCATATTCAGGCATTTATTACCCATTTAAACCGCCATTTTCTTTTGGCTATAGTTCTTATTCTCTTATTTCTTTTCATTACGATTATCTTCTTATTAAAAGTATTAACGAAACCACTTGTCTCGATGAAGGAGGCGACGAAGAAAATTAGTAATGGAGATTTTTCAGTCACTGTCCCAATTAAGTCGAATGATGAAATCGGTGAGTTATCGAAATCAATTCAATCGTTAGCTAATGATTTGAATTATTTAAAAAAGGAACGCAATGAATTTTTGGCAAGTATTTCTCATGAACTTCGCACACCGCTAACTTATATTAAAGGCTATGCGGATATTGGAAGAAGAAAAACATTATCGGAAACTGAAAGAATGAAGTACTTGTATATCATCCATGAGGAATCTGAGCGTGTCTATCTACTGTTACAAGAATTATTTGATCTTGCCAAAATGGATCAAAACATGTTTACGATTCAAACGGAACGAGTCAATCTAAAACAGTTCATATCTTCCATCTATGAAAAAGCTCGACTCGTTTTCCATAATCAAGAAAAAGAATTGTTGTTTATGTGTACATCGGAACCGATTGTCGACATTGATCCGCGGCGATTTGAACAAGTGATCTTAAATCTATTAGATAATGCCCTTAAATATTCGCCAGAAAAGTCCATTACCTTGATCGAAGTACAAAGCATGAATAACGAAATTCTTATTAAACTCCAAGATGAAGGTAACGGCATCCCTAGTGAAGATTTACCACACATTTTTAACCGATTATATCGTGTTGATAAATCCCGTTCTAGGTTAACAGGTGGTTTTGGTTTAGGGTTGGCGATTGTAAAAGAAATTGTTGAAGCTCACAATGCTGATATAATAGTTGAAAGTAAAGTTGGCGAAGGGACATGTTTTATTATTCGTTTGAAGGAGATTAGTGATGAAAACCGTACTATTAGTTGATGATGAAAAACGTATGCTCGACCTCCTAGATTTATATATCACACCTTATGGCTATGAATGTATTAAGGAAACCTCAGGAATTGAAGCCATTGCATCCTTAGAAAAACAGAATGTAGACATTGTCATTCTTGATATTATGATGCCTGAAATGGATGGTTGGACTACCCTTGAAAAAATTCGGCAATTTTCGAACGTTCCGATCATTATGCTCACAGCTAGAAATGATAAGGGAGATATCGTAAAAGGGTTAAAAAAAGGTGCAGATGATTATGTGTCCAAACCTTTTGACGAAGGGGAATTACTTGCTAGAATAGAAGCGATCATTCGACGTACAAGTGATAAAACCGAAGACGGTCCTTTGTCTTTTCATGGATTAACAGTCGATCTAACGACGATCGAAGTTCAGTATCAAAATAAAAAAATTCCGATGACACCGAAAGAATTTGCGCTGCTCGAATTATTTTTAACCTATCAAAATAAAGTGTTCTCGAGAGATCACCTTCTATCCACTCTCTGGGGGCTTAAAGCAGATACTGAGGATCGCACCATTGATTCCCATATTCGAAACCTTAGGGAAAAACTTCGTAATGCGGGATTTCCTGCCGATGAACATTTGAAAACAGTATGGGGTATTGGGTATAAGTGGAGTTGATAGTGAGGACTCCGTAACTAATTAGTAGTACGGGTCTTTTTCTGCAGAAATATTATATTTCCCAGCCGATTTTCTTTACTAATTCAGGGAAGTCGATAAAAAGATTTCGATTCCCTTGGATTTCATAAATGGCTTTGTTCCTATGCTTTTCATATATGTCAACCGGGAATTCCTCATGCCATGTTTTCAATAAAGAAATGTTAAGGTTTTTCCGAAAACCTTTTCTTATTTTACTAGGGTAACGTAACAAAAAATAAAGAGTTGCCCGAGCAACTGTACCTTTTCCAAACTTCGGTTCAAAACGATCTGATTCGAAGGTACCACAGTAGTTACTATTACTTAACTTTCTTGGAACAGTTAAATATTCTCTGAAATCAAAATAAGGAAAATTTGACCGAGCATTGTTACAATTAGGTTCACAAACAAACAAATGATGTAAATCCCTTTCATCGGTTCTCCTCCATTAAACCAAGATTGTGGTACTACATGTTCCGTATTAAATCGGTGTTGTCTCGAAACGTTCATTACCTCTTCAGTCATCTTTTTACTATTAGACTGGTAATATAAAATTAGTTTTCTATATTGTTGAAATCACTTTTGAATGATCTCATAGTCTTCTTCAATTGCTTGTAATGGGTTCTTTCTTTCACCAGAATAAATTCCAATTAATTCTCCATTTGGTTGAAGGTCTACCCAAGAATATAACTTATCTTTACTAATGTAATAGGGATATTTGTATTGATGAGTTTTCGTAATTAAATCTTTAAACTCATGGACTATTTGTTAGGGTAGATTCCTATTTATTGTAATTTCGCGGTAATAATTCTCAATCCAAATTTCATCTTGTTTTTGATCATAATATAATTTTTTACTTGATTTGATTTTGTTTTGATTTTCGGTTAGGTTTACTACAAGAGTATCATGCTCACAGTTTTCCATACATTCTAACTCTTCCAACTGTAATTGGATAAGTTTGTTGTAAAGCATAATCTCCCTCCAAAATCTTAAGTTCATTCATTTTTAATTTTAGCTTTCTATTTTAAAATATCAGATAGTTATTAATAGTTAAATATGTAAAGTGAAAAAAAGGTGTGATTTATGCCTTTAGCTTAGTAAAGACTGTTCACAAAAATTAAAGGAGAGATCGACTATAATTTTGCTAAAGTCAATCTCTCCTCCTTTATACTTGAATTCAACTAAGCTATTTATCATGTATGTCAACCTAACATATATCCAAGCTATTGAGCAGGATACATTTCTTGTAAAAACGTTATTGATTGATTAATTAATGCCTTTAAGACATCAATATCAATGTCTGCGACTTTATTGATATACACACATGCTTTTCCTGTCGTATGCTTTCCAAAATCCTTTAATATCTCTTCTCGCTTTGTATCTCCTGTTACAAAATATAAACTAATTTTAGCTTTCCGAGGTGAAAAACCGACCAGTGGCGCATCGCCTTCATGGCCTGATGCATATTTATAATGATATGATCCAAACCCTATGATGCTTGGCCCCCACATTTTCGCCTTATACCCTGTTGTTTCAGTAAATATATCTAATAGCTTATAAGCATCTTCACGTTTTTTTGGACTTTCAACCGCTTCGATAAATTCAATCACACTATTATCAGTTTCTTTTGTTTTTAATTCGTACATTTATTTCTCTCCTTCCCTTATTAAAAAATTTTGATTTGGTTTATGGAAAAACTTTGTGATTATTAATCGATTACCTTCAAAAATTGTTATACAAACCCTAATTAATAATAAAATAAATACACTGTAACACACTTAGCTTCACTGGTCACAGTGTATACAATCAACAAACATTATTTAAAGTTTTTTTCCCACTCCATCAATTCGTCTAACCCTATTAATTGATTAAATTCTGGAAAATTGGTCATTCGGTCTAAACTTGGTTCGATGGTTCCATGACTAGATAGCGTTTCTAGCATTTCTTTTACAGCAAACGTAGCAGCAAACAAAACTGAGACAGGATAAAGTACTAATTTAAATCCAATTTGACCTAATTCCTCAATAGGTAGTAACGGGGTTTTCCCATGTTCCACCATATTAGCAACTAGTGGAATGTTAGGAAATGCTTTATGTATCGCTTCCATTTCCTGAATGGATTGTGGAGCTTCAATGAATAAAATGTCTGCTCCTGCATCTGCGTATGCCTTTCCTCTTTCAATCGCATCCTCAAAACCATTCACAGCTCTTGCATCGGTTCGAGCAATTATAAGGAAATCATCGTCAGTTCTAGTGCTTACGGCTGCCTTAATTTTTTGTGCATGTTCGTTTACTGAAACGACTTGTTTTCCTTCCATATGTCCACATCTCTTTGGGAAGACTTGATCCTCTAAATGAATGGCTGCAATACCAGCTAATTCATATTCTTGAACCGTTCGCTGAACATTAATTATATTTCCATAGCCTGTATCTGCGTCTGCGATTAATGGTATATCAACTGCCGCTCCCATGTTTTTTGCATTTTGAACCATTTCAGTTAATGTTAAATACCCATAATCTGGCTTCCCAAGAATGTTAGCCGTTGTTCCATACCCCGTCATGTAAACGACTGAAAATCCAGCTTGTTCAACTAATTTTGCTGTTAAACCATTATAAGCTCCTGGTGCCATAATTGGCTTCTCACTTGCGAGTAGTTTACGTAATATTTCTCTTTTTTTCATCTCGCCGCCTCCCATTCATTTTCTTTAATCACTATAGATTAGTTAACCAATTTCATTTTTAAAGATAAACGAAATTTATTCCCTGTTTGGTGCTTCATATTTTAATTAAATACAGCAGATGCTGTTGTCTCGTTCATTTCCCTATAGAATTGGAGAAAGTAATCGAGAAATTGATTCTTTAAAACGAATGAATTTTGATCGTTTTTCATATTTTTGTTGAGTCAATTCAGTACAGAATTCCATATCTTTTTCGAACACTTGAGCCAACTTTTCAGATGTTTCAACATCATAAATAAAAGCGTTCACCTCAAAATTTAGTTTGAAACTTCTCATGTCAATATTCGCTGTTCCAACAGAATTGATTATCCGATCAACAACAAGCATTTTCGCATGAATAAATCCTTTTTCATAAATGTATACTTTAGCACCAGTTTTAATGAGTTCACCAACATGGGATAATGTTGCCCAGTATACAAAAGGATGGTCAGGCCGATCTGGGATCATAATTCGAACATCTTTACCTGATAAAACCGCTATTCGTAGTGCATCTAAAAGACTTTGATCAGGAATAAAATAAGGCGTTTGAATATAAATCGATTCTTTGGCTGACATAATCATATAAATATAACCATTCTTCACTTGTTCCCGTTCTGAATCAGGTCCACTCGATACAATTTGAATAGCCGCTTTTCCTTGTATTGGTTTTTGGGGAAAATAGTGAGGATCGTAATTAATATAATAGTGTTTAGACGCGTGGTTCCAATCTAAGATGAACCTTTTTTGAATAGAATCTACTGCAGGTCCTTTAATTCGTAAATGCGTATCTCTCCAATAACCAAACTTTTTATTCAACCCTAAATATTCATCGCCAACATTAAAACCACCAATATACCCTAAGTACCCATCGACATTTACTAACTTACGATGATTTCTGTAATTTAAACGCAAGTTAATCCAAGCGAGTTTCGAAGGGAAGAATACTCCAACTTCTCCACCAGCTGCTATTAAGTCAACAAAGTCCTTTCGTTTTAACTTACGTGAACCTAACTCATCATACAATACCCTAACTTTTACGCCTTTTTTTGCTTTTTCGACGAGGGCTTGAATAATTTGTTTTCCTAGCCCATCATTTTTAATAATATAATATTGAATATGGATAAAGTTTTTTGCATGTCGAATATCTTCTAGTAACGTATCAAACTTCTTACTTCCGTCCACAAGAATTTCAACTTCATTTCCTTTCGTTAACATCGCATCGTTGTTAATGAGGTGCATGTAAATTAAATCCTTATATTTTTCAGTAGTTGTGTCATCAAACTGAAATTCTGAATGTTTTATTTGATCAATTTGTTTAGCAATTACTTGATCTATTCCTATTTTTTTCGTCCCTTCAGCATCAAATAAACGCTTTCTTGTTAAATTTTGACCGAGGAAAAGATAAATAATAAATCCAAGGAAAGGAATAAAAAATAAAATTAAGATCCATGCCCATGTAGCACTTGCATCTTTTCGCTCGATAAAAATAATAATACTGGCAAATAAAATATTTATAATAAACATGACTGCTACTAATATTGAATAAATCTCCATTTGTCATATCCTACCTAATCTTAGTTTATTACTATTATTTTACCATGGATTTAAATCAGTGAACCCTTTTTTATACCCGAAAAGGCTCAACCTATTTTATTTTGAGGTTGAGCCTTGCTGACTTATAAATAGCTATCGTTGTTGATTTTAACAAAACTAGTTTGAGTCGCTACTTTTATTTCGTTCTAGGTAGAGTTCAATTCATAAATTTATACAGATTTCTTTATCGGTTTTGTAAGGTGTACATTGCACCCAACATCGATACTTTTTTGTTTATCTTCTTTTAAAGCATGAGCACAGTTAATGCAATAATAGGTGTTTCCTTTTTTCCTTCTTGCTGTTCGATTTTTCTTATTTCCTTTGTCGCAGTGTACCCATCCATAACGGGCATTTGAATGTCCATCAAAATAACATCATACTTATTTTCCTTAAACTTTTCTACTGCAATGGCTCCATGCTCAGCTATATCAATTTCCCAATTTAACCCTTTTAAATAAGCGTTTATGAGGTGCCTATTATCAATGGAGTCTTCAACGAGCAGGAGTTTCACTTTATTATTTTTGGGATTTGTTGTTTCAATGATAACTTCTTTCTTACCAACATTTCCTTGATTTTGCTGTATGTCTCCAATAGCTGCCAAAAGAGTTTTTTTACTAATGGGTTTTAATAAATAACTCAACTTTCGCACACTGAAATAGGCAGGTAGACCTTGATGTAGTTAGGTAAGCCTGCAATCCAGTGTTGTAGTTGACATTGAATTAATTTTTGAATCTTTTTGTTACTTTCTTTTAGAATATCTTGAAGAAGCTCGATTAGCTGCCCAAGTGCAACAGCCCAATCAAGATCACTGATTTCATCACATAATTCATAGAATAGACCGCCTAATGTTCTTTGGTCTGTGCTACAACGGTTCTGCCAAGAGAGTACAATGTATCTAGTAAACACAATCGTGGTATGACAAATCAAGGAGTCATAAGAACGACCTTGAAACTCCTTTTGTAGCTTTAATAATGACTTTGTTGTTTTAAAAAAGACTTCAATGTCCCAGCGAATTCCATAGATACGAATGATTTCTTGTTCACTTAAACAACAATCTGTACTTAAAATTGCCAACCATTTGCTCTTTTTATTACGATTGCGGACAAAGACAATTTTGACAGGAATCCCATTCGCTTGTGTGGTATGAATCGAACGAAGAATTCCCTTCTTACCCTGGATAGGAGTGGCTAAGTGATACAGTTCTTTTAGACCGAACTTCTTTCCTTGGATAAGATAACGTTGCTTTAAGTTTTTCACCATGCCAATGACATCAAGACCTTGATCCTTGATCTCTTTAATAAGCGGCTGATGTGTAAACCAAGTATCCATCAGCACATAAGAGGCTTCAATTCCCGAGTTCATGGCACGCTGAACCATCGATGGAATTTGTTCAGGTGAAGATTGTAATGCTTCGACACGTCGCTTATAACCAGAACTGCGTTTATCAATTTTATCTGATATTCCATTGATGACACTGTTTTTAGAGCTCAATAAGGAAAAGTCTACAGGCATAAACGTTGTACCGTCAGACCAACCCAATGTAAGCATACGAAAGCCTTTGTAAAAGCGCATTTTTTGAGAAGCGTGGTCAAAACAACGCGCAAGAAGTTCAACTGATTTACTTCGATTTTTATCATAAGAAGAATCGTCAACAATCAGCACTTTGATACGCTCATGATTCGTAAGGTTACTTACTTTTTCAATCGAGTGTGTGCTTAATAAGAGTAGAAACCTTCTCCATGAATAAGTGGAATGGTTTAAGAAACGATAGACCGCGTCTTTAGCTGGAATATCCGTAGATTTCCTACTTTCGAGTGTTCGAAACCAGTTTTTGTTTTCAAAGATCAAACAGAAAATGAGCTGAAATAAATAAGCACAGGTAAAGCCAAAAGACTTGGTAATTCCAGCTTTTCTAAGATGTTTTAACACTTTTAGTTCTTTAAAGGTAGATTTTAATTCATTTGGTAGTTGCTTAGTTTGGTCATTATTCGCTATCATATAGAGGACACCTCTTCTGTATGGAATGTTTGATTCTCGACAAATCAACTATACCAAACGGATGGGTGTTTTTTTATGCAAATTTTTCGTGTCAATGAAAGTATTTCAATGACGTCAGCAACTACTGTTGGTTGAGCTTAATGAACTTTTATTGGTGCGAAAGTTGAGTAAATAAGAATCAATATTATAAAAGTTGATATCCTTTAATATAGAATTTAGATTTGTTGCTGTAATCATTTCTTCTACAGAAAAAGCAGCGACGACAGCTCCACGCCATTCATCCACGTCTCTCCTCTACTGTCTGAATGCCCTTATCAAACTCATAGGCGGGGGCATACATTATAAACCCTGCCTTATGTTCACCTTAATAGTTATTAATGTCAGTTTATCTGTAACCGTAATTTCACCTGTATCTCGTGCTTGAATTATTGAAGCAAATCGAACGGGCTCGCTAAAATGATTATAGCCAACTCCTGGTATTTTATGTTGTTCAGGATGTACGTATATATTAATAGCGAAATCATCTGTTTCTATTTCTGGCCAAACATCATATTCGTCAATCGTCGTTGTAACGTCTTCTTGTACTGCTAGAGGTCTGAACTCGGATAGTATTTAGCATAAGCAGTAACACGAAGTCCTGGATATTGTTCTAATAGTCTACTATGGTCAACAAAGCGTGTCATATAGAAAATTTATCTAAATTGACATACATATCTAAACAGTAAATGAGAAAGGTCCTAGATTTGATAAAAACTTGGGTATTAAATTCTTACTAACTTCCTCGTACCTTTCTATATTACCACTACAACCCCATCTTTTAGCTTATTTTTGTAACCGTTTACATATTTTAGACATATCATTATTCTGAAAGGAGGGAGAAAGAATGGATCGACTTATCTTATTAATGTTAGCTAGTATTTTAGCAGGTTTCGCCTTATTACGAGTACCTGTGGAAGGGACATTTATAGCGGGTATCGAACCGATTACAAGTACTATTGGTGTATTAGCTATTTTAGTATTTTCTCTATTCCTTTTATATAAAGGATTAATGGCTCTACTAGGTAAGTAGCTAAATATTTTAGATGGTGATATTAAACATAGTGTCAGGTAACTCTACCCACTACGTGTTGTCATAGCCATCTAGCTCAAATACAACATAGACAGCATATCTCATAAAGGGAGAGTAAGTACTTTAAAGTCACCCTCATTTCAAAATTACTTTTAAACATAAAGTGAAACTTCCATCCATGAGGGTTTTCCTCTTTCCCCACTGATGGCCACACGATGTCTCAGACGTTGCCACAGGACATAGCGCATTTAGTCTGTGTTTATTTAGTTGTTACTGGCAGTTTATCCCCACTTATCCTTCTTTAATTCCTCGAAGTCTTGAAGTGGGGATATTACTGCTAGTTGCTAATACGTTATACTGACTACACAAACCAGATATAATAACTCCAATCTACCAAAAAGATAAGCAAACCGAGAGTAATATTCAACCAACCTAAAATTTTAGCTGCCTTCTTCTCCTTTTTTAAATCATCCCGTTTATATATCCGAACATCTACATATAAAACCAACCCGCCTGATATCAAAAATAAAATGACAGCATAATGAGAATATCCAATTTCAAACATTGTTTTCTCCTATTATTTATTTTTCATCCCAATCCTTCTCGTGTCAATCGTTAACTCTACTTCAACAGGAAGATCTTTATACATTTCCTGCCATTTTTCTTTCGTCTTTATTTTTTGTTTCCAATAACGAGGGTGCTTGGCACGGATATATTCACCAAAACCAAAGATATCCGATTGATGTTCTTGTGTTTTTCTAATAAGGTCAATAAAACTTTCTTCTGCTTTTTCTTCGATTTCTTGTTCTATTTTTGATAGCGCCTCTGAATTTATATCAAATTGTTGATTCGTTTTTTCACGCAACTCTCCCTCTATATGAACTTTTATGGTCACCTGAGGGATATCGTTCTTAAAATTAATTTTTATTTTAGATTTACGCTCATCCGATTTAAAAATAATCGTGGCATTTTTGTCAGGTATTGGAACAAGCGCAGAATACCCTCCAGGATTGATTTGCATTATAGCCATGTAATTTCCGATTTGAAATGGTGTTGTTACCCCAACCATACGGTCATCTTTAAAATAAGCAAGTCCAGAAATTTCAATGTTCCCTTTATCCTTAATTGTTATATATGGGAGGTAAGCTTCCTGTCCTAAACTCGAAAGTTTACTCCAAAAAACCCCTAGAAAATCTTCAGGAAATTTCCCCATTTTAACTGCCTCTTCAATTGCTGTCACTAAATATAGTGTAGGAACTCGTTCCATTTCAGGAGCTGCATCCATATGTTTTATTGCTTCTCCTTGAGAAATAACCATCCATGCTGCTCTGCGGACTTCTGTGTTTCGACGTAAAAAATCATTTAAGTCTTTGACCCCTTCTTTCGCCACATCTTCACTAACAATAATGACACGTAAATGACCTAAGAAAATTCGAAGGGAAAGTTGTTGCTGTAAATTTTCCCAAGCATCATTCAGTGTTTGACCAGCAACACTTAACACTAGAACGGTTTCTTTTCCACCTCCTCCTTGTTCTCCACCTGTTCCTAGCGGAAGTCGTCCAGGTATGGCAATTTGAACGGAAAGTCG
Source organism: Alkalihalobacterium alkalinitrilicum (assembly GCF_002019605.1). NCBI lineage: Bacteria > Bacillati > Bacillota > Bacilli > Caryophanales > Bacillaceae > Alkalihalobacterium > Alkalihalobacterium alkalinitrilicum. The sequence goes on from NZ_KV917368.1 coordinate 1,406,898, forward strand.
AATTGGTTGAACGTTTTCGATCTGAAGATCGTTAAGGTGAGTTATTTCTCCTTCTTTTTTTATTTCTTCTACAGTAGCTTTATCAATAGATATCCCTAGCACATTTGCTCTTGACTCAATATCAACATAATCCCAACAAGCTGTAAGAAAGGGGATCAAATAGATAATTAGGAAGAAAGGAAGCCATTTAGCCATTTTGATCCAAATTCCTTCCTGCATTTTCATTTCCTTTTGTTTTACTGATTACGGCTATTATTAGTAATAAACTAGGATATCCTATTGTTAACAAAAGACCTAAGCGTCCGACTAATTCAATAACGTTATACAACTCTAAAATATTCTGAGGTTGCATCGCTATAATAAAAATAAATGGTAACATGATAAATGAAAACAATTTATGATCCCAAAAATGAAAGAGCTCTTTGAGAGCATAGATGGTCAAAAAATAACTTGAAAACAGTGTAGTAAATACCGCGGTTACCCAAACTGCAAGGAAGCCAGCATCTAGACGTTCTAGGACTTGACCTGGTAATGATGTCATTTTGGCTAATTCTAATGTAGGCCAAATTAAATTTTTAATCTCTTGGGCACCAAATACGGAAACATTTGCAATTACAATAATAAAAAAAAGACCACCAGTAATGAGCATACCCCAAATACTTGCTTTAAGCGCTTTCCTTATTTCACGCATTGCTGGGATTATAAATGTTAAAATGAATGACCCTTGAAATAAAGCAGCAACTGTCAGCATCCCTTTTATCAGTCCATTTGGATAATTACCTATAATTGGTTGAAGATAAAGTAAATTTGCGTTTTTTAGTGAAAAAGCAACTATTACTAATGCAGGAGCTAAAATTAACGGAAAATAAAAGTGATGAATATAAGCAAAGGTTGTTATATTGCTCCGTGTTGACAACGAAGCCAGCAAAAGCATAACAATGACTGTAACCTCAAGTGGTGTTTCACGAAGAACCGATGTAACTATCACTTCTCCAAATTCACGTGCCACTAAGGAAGAGAGCGTGGCAAAAAAACAAATTATTATGATATTAAAGAATCGTGACAACCATTTCCCTATAACTTCTTCACTGTATTGAATGATAGATTTACCAGGAAATCGCTTTGCAAGTATAGTAATTAAATATACCCCTAAAAAAGCAATCAAAGACCCTAATAGTGTAACAAGTGGAGCCCCCGTGTCTACTGCTTCAACAGTAATTCGCGGAAGTGCTAAAATGCCGACCCCTATCGTTGTACTAGCTGTTATTATTGCTGTTTGAATGACTGTAATCTTTTTTTGATACTCCATTTCAATCATCCCACCTTTTCGTACCAGCCTGAGGATTAAGTGTATTACTTGGTTCTTGATTTAATTGTTCAACTACATTTTCACCTAGACGTTCTTGATTCTGACTATGGAATTGCCCTGGCCTTTTGGTCATCGACCATAGCGGACTTCGAACGACTGTATCCTTCATTCCTTGAAAATCCCCTGGAACGATAGGGCTCATGTAAGGCACACCGAATGAGTTTAAAGAAAGCATATGATTCATAATTAAAATAAAACCGATCATCACTCCATATAAGCCAAAGATACCCGCAATAATAACCAAGGGGAATCTAAGCATCCGTAGTGCGATAGCTGCATTATAAGCAGGTGTAGCAAATGATCCTATTGTCGTTAAAGCGATCACGACAACAGTAATCGGGCTAACAAAACCAGCTTCGACTGCAGCTTGTCCTATAACTAATACCCCAACAATTGAAAGGGCGCCCCCTACTTGTTGTGGCAAACGGATGGTTGCTTCTCGCAATACTTCCATAGCAACTTCCATTATTAATACTTCGAGGATAGTGGGGAATGGTACTCCAGCTCTTCCACTAGCTACAGCAACGGCAAAGTCAGTCGGAATTAATTCAGGATTATATGCAATAATCGATACGTAAATGGCAGGAAAAAACAAAGCAAAAACTAATGCAATTAGCCGAACGATTCGAACTAAACTACCCATTAAAAACCGTTCAGAATAATCTTCCGTCGTTTGATAAAACTGGTTAAATACAGCAGGTGCAATTAGAGCAAAGGGAGATCCGTCAACGAGAAGGACAACCTTTCCTTCTAACATCGCAGCAACCGCTTTATCGGGGCGCTCAGAATTTTGAATTTGTGGAAAAGGAGAAAGGTGATTGTCTTCGATAAATTGTTCAAGATACCCAGAATCCTGTATACCGTCGATATCAATGGCTGAAAGACGATCTTTCACCTCTTCAACAAGGGCAGGTTCAGCAATTCCTTCAACATAACATAATGCTACCTTACTCTTTGTTATACGCCCTAGCCTCATTGTTGTGATTCGGAAGTCTGTAGTTTGTAGTCGATACCGTAAAAGAGCCAGGTTAGGTTGTAGTTGTTCAATAAATCCTTCCCGAGGTCCCCGGATCACTCGCTCTGTATCTGGATTTTCAATCGAACGTTTTTCAACATTTCGAGTCTCTAAGAGAAACGCTTCCTCCAGCCCGTCAATCAAAACGGTGGTATGTCCTTCCATAAGACTTTGTACTATTCTAGAAATATTACTTTCTAATTTTGATTCAGCAAAATACAAGGTATCATAAAATATAATATTTTTTAATTGCTCAAGAGTAATACTTTGATTACCCAGGTTTTTAGGAGCATTCATAAATAGTTTTAAAATATCTTTATTAATAACCCCTATGTCATTTAAGTTTTCAAAATAAACAACTGCAGCTTTATACTGACCAAATACATGAAATCGTCTAATGAAAAAATCATCGTTCATTCCAAGGACATGTTGGATCGTCTCTAACGATTGTTCTAAGTCTGTTGTTAGCTTTTTATTTGATAGTTTATCTAACATTTGATCTGGCACTTTAGCAGTTTTACCCTTTTGAATTTTATGCTTTTTAATCATAATTCTTCGTTTCCAGACCAAACAAAATGACCCCCTTAATTTATGCTAAATGCTTTATATTTTATATACATTCATCAAACATTTCTAAATTAGTAAAGATAGAATAATTTGCCTATATGTCTAAATTTATCATGTCACTAAAAAATAATAATATTCGCATTGTTATTGAACCCGTAGAAGGAAAGATAATCTAAAATAAATGGTAAGTAGTGAATGTATGGAGGCAAGGAAGAATTATTAGAATTGTAAAATATTTTATTAATAATTTCTAAAGTTGTTTCAAATTCACATTGGAGAGCGACTACAATAAAAACTAGGCTACCCAGCACCAAAGAAACTTGGTGATGGGTAGCCTAGTTCTTTCATTTATATTGTTTCAGTTTAGCTAATAATTCTTTATAACCTTTAACTAACCTTTTACTGAAATTTAACTAAATTTTTGCTCCTCTTAAAAATCGGTAAAAATTTCTCCCTGCAAAAAGTAAATTAATCATCGCTACAAATAATAATACAAGTAATGATGTACACTGTAGTCGTTAAGGTTAAAGCGAAGGATAATACAAAGATTTCCATATATCCTGAAGAACATAGCCGATTCGCTACTTAATTTTGTTCTTTTCTGTCCTGAGAGGTAAACCCAAAACAGAAACTTTCCCTTCAAAATCTGCATGAATACTCGATAATATTTTCATTACTGTAGATTTACCCGCACCATTTGGACCGATTAATCCTAAACATATTCCTTTTCCTATATGTAAAATTAATATTTTGTAACGCTATTCTTTCACCATACACTTTATGTACATTCGCAAATTCAATCATTTCTTACCTCCCAATCTTCTTTACTATAATCTATTTTTTTCCGTGAAGTACCCACCACTTACCACCGACCAGGTAAATAGTTAGACGTTTCCACTCTACATTATGACTATGTTTAGAGATAGAAATTTTTTCAACGTCCTACTAATTTCTCAATTAATAGTTATCTTTACTATTACCCCCTAAAAATCCTAATTCATTTCGAATAGATAGGTAAAAGAAACCTCTTCAAAAAAGCACTTGCTGTTAAATTTAGTTTCATCACACATATAAAATACATAGTAGATGGGAGAAGAATGAATAATGCTCTTAAACATTACATACAGTCCAAGAAATCCACTTGTAACTAAACCAAAGCACATATATAAAGCGTGGGACAAACGTCAACGGCATCAAGAATTTTATAACATTAAGAACTCTTTGTCAGAAGAAAATCAGACTTCCTACATAGCTAATATTGATCTTTATGGTTATGGGTATAAAACAATTGAGGAACAAAAAAGTAATACGTTGGATGTTAGGATATAAAGTTAATACAGTAACAACGGGGATTTTATAAACGGAGTTTCTTGTCAGTTGTAATAATAATGGTGTGACTTTAAAGTGAAACTTCAGTAAATGGGCTTTTCCTTCACCCCAAATGAATGGTAGTTGAGACCTAAACGATGTGGACCACAAAGACGTGCAATATCTTTGTTCTTTTGCTTGTTACTGGCGCTAGCTTCTCACTTCGTCTTTCTTGTTTCCTTAAGACTTAAAGTGGAAGTCTTGGCGCCAGTTAAACAGGTTAAAAAAGGCTAGATATTCGTCTCCTAACCCTTCATTTTCAACTTTTTACCAATTCTATTACCTGCTCCTGAAACTCTTCTTCACTCATTTTTCCTTCTAGCCTCGCTCTAACTATTTGTTCATGTTCTTCCTTAATATCAAACCCTAAGATTACTTAGTAAACAATCCCGTTCGACTTGCTAATCTATGATACAACTCGTCTAATGTTCCACGTTCATCAATCGCATAGCTCTGAGTCCCACGGTCGATAACAAAGCCGTCAACCAAAAACGTTTTCATCCCAATCGTACTTACGACCATATCTTCTTGCACATCATTTCCTACCATAATACACTCTTCTGGTGTTACTTTCAGACGCTGACAAATATCGTTATAATAATGCGTGTGAGGTTTTGTAAATGTACTTTCTTCATAGACCGTCACCATATCAAACGGCATATCGGCCACTCCCGCCCAATTTAAGCGATGGTTAATTGCGACTTTCGGAAACACAGGGTTCGTTGCTATTGCAACTCGATATCCTTGTGAGAAGGCTTCATCGACAACTTTTTTGGCAGTTGAGGTTGGTTGGGTGAAATGTGAAAATGTCGGGAAAATGTTCTCATAAAAATGATCTAACGTCGGCCAAATGTCGTTTTTATTCAGTTTTGTCATGGTTAAAAATGTTTCTTCAAATACTTGTTCATTCGTTTTCTTTGGATCTAAATTTTTAATCATCGCTTCAGTTCCAGCCCAAAGCGATTTCACAAAATGATTAGGTTCCATGATATGAGCTACTCTAGGAGCTAATTCTTTAATGTAATTTTGGATAAACGACTCGGTATCCATAGGAAGTAATGTTCCATCTAAATCAAATAAAATGACCTTTGCCACGATTATCGCCTCTCATATCTTCTTTTATTTATATAAATTCTTATCCAAATTATAACATATTGAACAGTGTATTGACGTAATACAAAAGCAGCATTACGTCATTTATTTCTTATACTATAAAGTGAAACTTCTATCAGTGAGGATTTCCCTCTCCCCCCACTGATGTTTAGTTAAATCATATAGCCCAATTCATTTCCTTCTATTCCCACGGTTTATTGGTCGTGATAAAAGCAGCAAGATCCTTACTTTGTTTTCTTCTTTCAACGCGGATTTTTGCGCGCTCAGGACCTGTTTTGTGCAGTTGTTTTTCTTCTTCTGTTTCAGGAATGATTCCTGGGACGGCAATAGGTCTACCATCTTCACCTAAGCTGACAAACGTAAGAAATGCCGTTGCTGCCATTCTTCTTTGACCTGAATTAAAGTCTTCGGCGATAATTTTCACGAAAATTTCCATGGATGATTTTCCTGTCCACGTTACAAATGACTCTAGAGAGACGGCATCACTTTGATATATGGGATTTAGGAAATCGACTGAATCAGTAGAAGCGGTAACGACCTCTGTACGACTATGTAATCTTGCACTTATAGATGCGACTTCATCCACATTTCGCATTAAAATACCACCAAATAACGTATTGTGATTATTCGTTTCATTGGGTAACACTAAGTGTGTCTTAATTACTCGCGACTCTTTGACGAATTTAGGCGTCATAGCTGAACCCCCTTTTTTACCTATTATTCCGCAGAATGGAGACAACATCAAATATTCCACACTTACTCAAAATTGAAAGTACAAAAGATTTAGAATCCGCTACACCTGAAAAGCCTATGGGTAAAAACATTGCGGATGATCTCTTTTAGGCGACCGCCATTTATGCTAAAGCTATTTATTACTTAGCTAACATGAAAAATGAGTAAAGTTTGTATAAAAATGAATAGTAAAATTAGACGGGGCGGACCATCAAGAAATGGACGTCTCGTATATTTGTCTCTCGAAAAAACTCTTAAAGTATAAAAATTTTAAAATAAATTCATACTAAGGCACATAATACGAATTGAATCAGTTCTTAATGCAATCAATAACGAAACGGTTAGGTGGGTTAATGAAAAATCGAGTGTATTTTCTTGGGTTAAACTTTCTTTCTATACTCTTGCTTTTTTTTACGTACCGAAAAATGAATCAAGCAAACAAGCGTTACTTTTTTCCATTATACTTAGCATTCACAGGTATAAATTATTTCTTTGAATTTATTGTACTTGTCTTAACAAAAGCATATGAATATGATCCAAAAATATTAAAAAAACAATATTTTGATAACGTTTTTGGAGCTACGGTATCCCAACTTTTTGTAGTTCCAACCACAAGTCTACTTATGAATTTGTTAAACTTGAATGCCAAGTGGCCAACCTTACTATCCATATTAATGACTGGTCTTGATAAATTTTTTGTTAAGCAAAAAGTATATAAACATTTTTGGTGGAAAACACCTTTTACAACCGTTGGTATTCAATTGTTTTATGTCCTTGCCAAATTTTGGACAATTCAAATTATAGAAAGAAAAAATAAATGGTTTGAATTAATGACAGTTTACTTTGCTGTTTTTGTAAGTTATGCTACCATGAACTTTTTTCATGTCGCGCTTTTTAAAACTTGTTTTTTTCATATCAACCTCTATCGAAATCCGTACCGCAGCCACGTTGCAACTTCTAGTGTGTACAGCGGAATTTCTGCGTTGATTTTCATGCCTGTCATTCTATATAAAAAGTGGTACGTGACACTTCTTTCAATGTCTTTATTTATTAGCTTAGAAACATTATTTATTAGAAGCAGAATTATTACAATTTCTTCACCACCTGTTTTTTATAGTATTTCTTTTCTCACCAAGTTATTTAGTATTTTGATTGGTAACTATGTATTGCGTTTACTAAAGGGAAACACTAGCTCATCTACTTCAACTGGATCAGAGTCAAGAAGTTTTTAATGTAATTATAAGGTTAACAATGGTAAAATTACTATGAAAGGTCCTACAGTTAATCCGTGGGACCTTCTTTTAAATAAGTTTCATTAATAGGAGAGACAAACATGACGTATATCGATTTACGAAGTGATACAGTTACCAAGCCAACAGAAGAAATGAGACAAGCGATGCTAACTGCCGAAGTTGGCGATGATGTATATGGTGAGGATCCGACGATTAACCGTCTAGAGGCACTAGCTGCAAAGATGCTTGGCAAAGAGGATGCCTTATTTGTAACAAGTGGAACTCAAGGAAATCAAGTCGCAATTTTAACACATTGTCGACCTGGAGATGAATTAATATTAGAAGCAGAAGCGCATATTTTTTTATACGAAGGCGGTGCGGCTTCGGCTTTAGCGGGTGTTCAAACCCGAACTATTTCAGGGATTAAAGGAGAAATGGATCCATTAGCTATAAAAAAAGCCATTCGTGGTGAAGATATTCATTACCCGTATTCTGGGTTAATTTGCTTAGAAAATACCCATAACAAAGCTGGAGGAAAAGTCGTTCCTCTCCAAACAATGAAGGAAATCCATGAGATTGCCAGAGAAAAAGACGTACCTATTCACTTGGATGGGGCTAGATTATTTAATGCGGCTGTCGCGACTGGAGTACCTGTCGCTGATTTCACTCAATATGTGGATACCGTTCAAGTTTGCCTATCAAAAGGATTATCGGCACCCGTCGGATCGATTTTAGCTGGCAATACTGCTTTTATTAAGGAAGCACGTAAATGGAGAAAGCGTCTCGGTGGTGGTTTACGACAAGCTGGTGTACTTGCGGCTCCAGGTATTATCGCATTAGAGAAAATGATCAACCGCTTAAAAGAAGACCATAAAAACGCACAACTCTTAGCTGAATTATTAGCAAATGTTCCACGTTTACATGTTGACGTAGAAGGCGTTGAAACGAATATCCTCCTTTGCAATATTAAGGAAACAGGTTTATCCAACGAGGAATTTCTTACAAAACTAAAAGACGCTAGTATTTTAGCTGGTCCTTTCGATGATGGAATTATTCGATTTGTTACTCATCGGGAAGTAACGAGTGAAATGGTAGAAGCGGCCGTTCAAAAAATAAAACAAATCGTGTAATACGTAAAAGTTCAAAACTGACCTCATCGCCGAAATAAAGGTGATGAGGTCAATTTTCGTTTTTTATGTGTAGGTCCTACTACCGGAACCTCTTAAAATCCTTTATGAATATCTACTTGATTTCGTAATGGTGTATTTCCTTCAATATTCATTAAAGTCTCAATAAAACAATCGACACCTTCTTCAGGAGTTGTTACTGCTGATATGTGCGGTGTAATGAAAACATCAGGATGTTCCCATAATCGGTTATTTTCTGGGAGTGGCTCTTCCTCAAAGACATCAAGTACAGCAAACCTAACATGATGATTATTAAGTGCATCAATTAAAGCTTGTTCATCCAATGAAGCTCCTCTTCCTACATTAATAAACCCGACCTTCGCTACTTTTTCAAAAAGATAACGATTAAATAGCTTTTCTGTTTTTTCGGTTAACGGTAGTGTATTAATGATATAGTCGATTTCACTTAATCGAAAGAAATGACCTTCTATAGGAAATACCTCTTTAAAATATTGTTTTTGCTGACCACTTAATGAAACACCATAAACGGTTACTCCTAGAGTAGAAAGAATTTGAGCTGTTTTTTGTCCTATTTCTCCTGTCCCATAAATCAAGACTTTTTGTTCATTTATAAGTCGTGGTGTTATCGGATTCCACCTTTTCTCTACATTTAGCTGTTTGAATTCGTCATGACACTGTAAATCTTTTAAAATATAACTCAAACAATATTCGCCAATTCGTTGACCAAATGAACAAATCGTCCTTGTTAATAACACGTTTTCATCCCATTTTTTCTTATATAAAAAGCGATCAACTCCTGCTCCAAGGGAGTGTACCCATTTAACTTGACTATAATCATAATTGTTTTTTGTATTGAATGTCACAACTGCATCAGCCCATTTAAAATCATCGTTCGTCACTTTTTCTTCAGGTAAAAAGCGAAAATGCTTATTTAGTTGTTTTTTCGTTATGATGGATTCGATTTCGTGATACATCGGACTTACAACGGCTATATTTTTAATGTTCATATTCCACCTCTGTTACCTAATCTATACATTCTACTTCATTTGCAGTTTATTTAAATGGTCGATTATTTGTTTGTATTGTTTATCAGTCACATCGTTTTTCCCACCGTAATAAGTAGCCTGATAGTCTTGATTTAATTTCATTAATAGATCCTTTATACGATAGTCTTCTTTAGTCCCCAACTCGTTTTCTTTTTCTGAAATACGATCAATAATTTTCATCATAAATTCTTGAGACGTCTCTGTTTTTAATTTATGAATTCCATTCTTTTTAGCCCACTTCCTCACTTGATAATAATACCAATATACCGAGTGGTAGTAAAAGTAAGGAAACCGCTCACGCCATTTCATTTTGAGGTGTAGTAAAAAGGCTTTAAGTTTTTTTACTATATTTTCTAGCCAAGAGTCTTTATAAATGACCATTTTGTTCGCTTTCGCTGCTGTTGGTAAGCGCTTATTTTTTAATACTCTCGCAAGCAACCAAATGGCAACCGCCACAAAGATTACCACTATGATTGCGATTAACCACGGTGGAGGTAAAGAAAATACGACTTCTTCTGCTTCTTCAGGTGTAATCGGTGTTTCATCAGGTGCAATCTCGGGTAGTGTTCCCCCGATGTCCTCGTAAGGAATTAAGCTAATCAACCAATGAAAGAACGTCCAAACTAAAGAAACCAGCCACTTAACTCCTTCCCACACATTCATGACAACCGTATACAGTGTCCGATAAACAGGGGACAGTAGTAAAACAAGCGATAGGAGAGGAATAAAAATTAACAATGCCGTGACAACACCTATAAAACAACTCGAGTGTCCTACCTTCCGAATTACTGTACTTGAGTTCCCTTCATCCACTTCATGATTTTGTAAGGTAAGGATCATCCCCATTAAACTAATGATGATCGCTCCAATGAATAAATAATGGATCGTTTCATTTCCCCACTCATTATAAGAAAAAACCATTGCATAAAAAACATAAAGTACTATATTTCCTTCAAAGTGACGTAACATTTCAAACCGAGTCGATTGGCGGTAAATATAGGCACCACTACGAAGATAAATTAAAATAATTGCAATGCTAACCGCTAGACCAAATCCCCAGGAATCTGTGGGTACAACACTTGTCCAATTTTGCCAAACGATGAAACTAAGAGTTATTAAATTCAGTCCAAACAAAAGAATAAGATGACTTCTTCCTGCTAATATCCAATTTAGGATATATGCTGTTAATCCAGCCACAACCCACCACGTAATATTAAAAGAAACTGATGTATTCCATTCAAGGTTAGTAAACAGAACAATGGTATAATAAATCCAAAGTCCTTCAGTAAACAACACAATAAACGATTTATATGTTTGTTTAATCTGTTCCATACTAAGACCCCTTTAACTGTAAACGTGAAGTTGGGAGAATCGATTCAAGCGACTTTGCTCTTGTTGCTAACTTTACAGCATACTCTGTTTCTTCTCTATAATAAAAAACAATTTCTGTAAGCTTTTGTTTATTTTGTTCGTACCAAAAATAATGTTCTTTCGTTATATGGTCACAAAAAATAAATACTGGACTTGAAAATCTCCCTTCATGTAATAATTCATCTAGCATCCGCAATGTCTGCACACCCATACGCTGTGTAACACTGGCTAAATAATCTAATAACGGCGTCAGATTGGCACTAGGTGGAAGCGTATTCATTTTTTGTCCTGCATGATTCAGTACATTACTAGAAACCCCGATATGAATTCCTCTCTCCTTATACTTAACAGCCACAGTACCAATGACCGAAAGAAGCCATTCAAACGTTGCAATCTTTTTTGCTATATATTCTTTTAATTGTTTAGGATCTTCATAGGCGGAATAATCCATCACAAACCCTTCTACGTCAATCACCATCAGGACTCGTTCCGTAACAACAGGCTGATAAACATTCGTTTGAAGTTTTCCTGTCCGAGCACTAGCGCGCCAATTAAATCTACGAAATTCATCTCCTGCCTGATAATCACGAATACCATTCACTAACAATGGATCCTCAATAAAGCCTCCTTGCTTTCCTTTTGCCCCCCATTGAATAGAAGGCCGAAATGCAGGAACAGATACGGCTATTAATTTGGGATAAACATAAATGGTTCCTTGAAGCTGATTAGTTTGTTTTGTCTCAGCAAAACGAAATCCATCCCCAGAACGCAAAGTAACTTGTCCCATTTCATGAACTCCTCTTTGAAGTCCCTGACCGTTTATTGTCCAGTTTACCTTTTGATACCACAATAGCCATAATAATCGAATAAGGTACGCCTTGCCCTCTTTGGTTTCACCAAATAAGATCCCATTACTTTTCGGTAATTCCCATTCCATCCATACGAGTGGAAGCCACTTATCATTATAGACTAAAGCCTTTATTTCAAATTCCTCATCAACAAAAATTCTTGTTTTAGAAAGCTCTATAGTAGTCTGAACACTATTCAAAGCTTTCTTTTTCCACACAATGATGATAAATGATAGAAGGACTAAAAAGAGACTAACAATAATTAATGGAACAAACCTGAACCACACGCCTACAAGTAGAAAAACGATCAGAACCCAAATCGCATATCGCTCGAAAAGTAAACTCGTTTCATTCGTTGGAACTTCCTCTTCGTAATCACGATCTGCTTTTACTTCTTTATGTTCCTCATTCATACACGAACAACCTCTTCATTTGGAATTGTGACGTTTGCAACAATTTCTTCTAAAACATCCTCAGGTTGAATGTGATTGATATGGGCTTCTGTTTTTAAGATTAAGCGATGATTCCAAACTGGCTTCACCATTTCTTTTACATCATCTGGTATAACATACTGACGACCATTTAAAAGTGCCCAAGTTTTAACGGTTTTATACAATGCTTTACTTGCTCTAGGACTAACTCCAATATTGACGAGTGGATGCTCACGAGTTGCCTTTGATAGTAGGGTAATATATTCTCGAATCGCAGAATGAACGTTCACGGCTTGGCATTCTTTTTGCATTCTTTGAAGCGTTTCCTGATTAAATGTACTTTCAACTTTGTCATACGGAATATCATCGCCGACCAATTCGAGCATTAGTTCTTCTTCTTTTTGTGTTGGATATCCTAATTTCAACTTCATTAAAAACCTGTCCAATTGTGCTTCAGGAAGAGGAAATGTTCCTTCCATATCCACTGGGTTTTGTGTCGCTAATACAATAAACGGACTAGATAAGAAATACGTTTCACCTTCTATCGAAACTTGTTTTTCCTCCATACATTCCAACAAACTTGACTGAGTTCGCGGTAACGTCCGATTAATTTCGTCGACTAACAAAACATTTGTAAAAACTGGACCTTTTCTAATATAAAATTCATTCGTTTTAGGGTTAAATATCGAGCCCCCTAATATATCAGAAGGCAGTAAGTCTGGTGTACATTGAATTCGCGAAAAGGCACAATCAATTCCTTTCGAGAAAGCTTTTACCATCGTGGTCTTACCTGTACCTGGTAGATCCTCCAGTAAGATATGTCCTTGTGTTAATATTGATGTGAAAATAAGTTTAAGTTCTTTTTTTCTACCAATGATAACTTTCGCCATCTCTTCCATAAACGTATCTAATTGGTTTACAATTATCGATTTCTCCATCGTCATCTTAATACCCCCTGTTCAAATTCCATAGTAAACTTCTTTACTTATTAAATTTAGAAAAACTGCTTCAACCAAATCTATATTACTATTACAACATAAATTGAAAAAATCGCATAGGAATCGATATTACTCGGATCAATATCGTCTTTAATTTTGAAACTTCCTCTGCTTCCACTAAGGCGCTAGGATGGTAAGTACCATCATGTGCTACCATTAGGCTATTGTACTTTATATCTTTTTTTATTTTATCTATTAACATGGTAGCAAGTGGCTCACTATCAATCACAACCATTGATTCCGTACTAAGAAAAGTACTTCTTGGATCTAGATTGAATGAACCAACCATACTTATTCTGTTGTCAAACACATAAGTTTTCGTGTGTAATTGTTCAGTTGGGCCTTGATACTCGTATAATTGTACATCCTGATTAGCAGCTATACTGTCTCGGTACCATATATAACCTGAATAGGCCATTTTATTATTAGTAGCTGCTAGTGAATTCGTTATCATATTAATTTCAGCAGCCCTCAAATTATTTCTGTCAAAGTGCATCATTTCATTCGTTGGTATGAGATATGGACTTTGAATCCATATCGATTGTTCTGCATGTTCGGCTAAAGTAATTAATTCAAACCAAACCCACGGCTCTTTATTCATACGCTTAATCGGATTGTGTATAAAACTAATATAATTCGTTGGTATTGATTGATTGATCCATTGGATATTTCGTTGAAATATCTCAGGGTAACGGTCTTGATAGCTTTCAAGTTGTTGCCGTAAATTCAAAAGCATCTTTAATCCCTTTTCTTGCTGTTTCTTTGATAAGTCCCTCACCGAATTCTCACTATATTCATGATTCCACACCGTATCAAAATAGATTTTCATATCAAAAATAACGCTACCAACAGGTTGATTTGTATTGGTATTAATAATTACCAAATCACGATCATTAGAGGCTCCGACATACCCTTTTGGTGCAAAATATTTATCCCCAATATTTCTCCCACCAATCATAGCTAACTCATTATCCACAAGTATGAGTTTGTCATGAAGGCGATTATTCCACGTCCAAGGTTGTAAAGGTTCGAATGGTTCATACAATTTTAATTCGATATTCGGATGACTTGAAAAGGCATAAAGGATTTCCTTTAAACTTCCTCTTAAATTATGAAACATACCATCAAGTAAAATACGAATGTGTACGCCACGGTCAGTTGCTACTACTAGACTAGAGAAAAAGATATCACTAGCCATTCCAGAGTGCAATGTATGATAGGAGATATCCAAGGTGTGCTGTGCATTTTCGATCAGGTTAATTCGTGCAATTCCAGACTCCACACGGTCTTCGACTAATACCACTCGATCCTGAGAAAGGCTTTCACTATAAAACCGGTAAATATCGAGATCATTTAGATAATGACTAGTTGACGGTTGGTGAAAATGAAAAATAATAACCCCGAAAAGAAATGCATATAAAACATAAAAAAACAATAGTAGACTAAGGAATTTAGCAAACATTTTAATCCATTTTATGTTTATGTTGAACACCTCTTTATACTTTAAAACGTTCCACAAATAGGTTACTTAAGAAAGTATATCAAGAATGCCACTTTATAATGCGAGTCCATATGTAATAACTTACTCATTTTTACACTAACATCGCATTGTTATTTTGATGTTTCTTTATTTGTACCAACGGGCTAAATGGCTGATAAGAGAACAATGATCATGCTCTCTTTAATGGATTATCTTTCCTCATAACTTATAACTTTCTATCAGCGTCACTATAAATCGGAATTCGAACAGTAAAAATTGACCCTACACCTTCTTCACTTTCAACTTGTATCGAACAATCGTGTATTAATAATATCTTCTTAACTATCGATAAACCAAGTCCATTCCCTTTTACCGAACTACTTCTAGCTTTATCCACTTTATAAAACCGTTCGAACAAATGTGGAATGGATTCTTCGGGAATTCCCTTACCTGTATCTTTTATACTCACAAAGACTTCATCTTTATTCCCTTGTAAACTAATATCAACTATTCCATTCTCATAAGAGTATCTAATGGCATTAGTTATTAGGTTTAACCATACTTGTTCAAATAAATCTTGGTCAGCATAAATTTCAAGTGACTTTAAGTCCAAATTAATCTGAATGTTTTTCATTTTCCACTGAGGTTCGGTAGCAAGCACTGTCCTTCTAATTTGTTCATCAAGTCGATATTTTGAAGGGTGATAAGGGTGGTGCTCTGAATCAAGTGACGCCAGCCTTAATATGTTTTCACTTAGTCTTGAAAGACGCTCCGTTTCTTGAAATATAATATCCAAATACTCTTTTTGGTGCTCCTTTGGAATAACATCGTCTTGTAGCGCTTTAGTAAATCCCTTAATTGAAGTTAATGGTGATTGAATTTCATGAGACACATTACTTACAAAATCTTCTCGCATTTTATCAATTTTTTCTAATTCCGAAGCCATATAATTAAAACTATTAATCAATTCTCCAACTTCATCTTTATTCTTACTTTTTAGCCGAACCGAAAAATTTCCAGTCGCCATTTGTTTCGCTGCATCGGTTAATTTTTTTATCGGGTTCACAATATGTGTAGAAGCTAAAAGAATTAAAACACTTCCAATAAACAGAACTAAAAAAAGCGTAAAGGCGATTATTCTTTTTAACGCTACAACCTCTTTTTCATAATTGATTTGAATAAAAAGCGCATACTCTCCATTCAGCATTTGAATGGGGCTCCCAACGATCCTTGTTGCTTCTCTTTTATGATACGGAAGGACAGTTGACGTTATTTCAGGTGAATTGATAATGGTTTGTATCGACTCCGAATTAATCGCTAAAGGAGGTTTAGAAAATGAAGAATAGACTATCGCTTCTTCATTTACAATCATCATTTCCAGGTTGAAACCTTCTAGCGTCTCCATCAGATCTGGTACTTTTTCAACATCAATAAGTTCCACAAGCTCAGCTACTCCAGTAGAAATTTTCGAAACTTCCTCTTCAATAAAAAGTTCCTGATGAAAAAAGATCGAATTAATTAAATAGGAAATAAACAAACTAAGCATAACAACACTTATAAAAGTACTTACGATACGAAAATAGAGATTTCTTTTAAACAATTATTTTTCCTCCAAGCGATATCCTAAGCCTCTTACCGTTGTAATCATCAAATCTGGAAAAGCGCCTAATTGTTCTCTTAATCGTTTGATATGGACATCTACCGTTCTTTCATCACCATCGTAATCATAGCCCCAAATTTTTTCAATTAATTGTGCACGAGTAAAAATTTTTCCTGGTGAACGAGCAAGCTCAAATAATAATTCACATTCTTTTCGTTTCAATGTAATCGCATGATCAGCAGATTGTACTACAAATCGTTCAATGTCAATGGAAGTGAAACCAACCTTGATTACATTTTCTGAGACAACATTGTACCTTTTCAACAGTGCATTTACTCTTAATATTAATTCAACTGGGTCAAATGGCTTGACCAAATAATCATCGGTCCCCGCATTGAAACCTCTCACTTTATCTTGTGATTCACCTTTAGCTGTAACCATTAAAATGGGAATGTTTAAAAAAGATCGGATATCTTCTGTTAGTTCAATTCCATCGACATGAGGCATCATAACATCTACAATCGCCAAATCAATTTGCGTTTCCGATAAGATATCTAAAGCTTCTCTTCCATCAACAGCTTCAATGACTGTATATTGACTGTTTTCTAAATATAACCTTATTAACTTTCGAATATGTGCATCGTCATCAACTACAAGAATCGTATTCATAATCAATGCCTTCTTTCATTTCACAAAATTTTAGTATGAAAACCTAACATTTTAGAATTACCAAAGAGGTTAGGTTAAATTAATTTAATATTTATACCTTAAACTAGTACGAAAGGGTGCGTATAATACACACCCAGTTCGTTTACTCTAAATTTCAGCATCGGTCTTTTTTTTATGTCTGGAGAATAACCTTTTCACCCAGTTGGTAAAGTTCTCCGTATAGATATACATAACTGGTACGAGGACTAACGTAATGACGGTTGAGAACGCTAAACCAAATACAATTACAGTAGCCATCGGTGCCTGCAGTTCAGCTCCTTCGCCAATCCCGATAGCTAACGGTACCATTGCTAATACCGTTGTAAGCATCGTCATTAATATCGGTCGCAACCTTGTTGGACCCGCTTCTAATATCGCCTCTTCCATCGTCATTCCACGCTGTCTTAGTTGATTAATGTAATCGACTAAGACAATGGCGTTATTTACAACGATCCCAGCTAACATGATGACCCCGATAAATGCAGGAGCACTTAATGGACGGCCTGTTAATAAAAATCCTGCCATAATCCCAATAAATGTGGCTGGAAGACTAAACATTACGATAAACGGGTACAATACCCTTTCAAATTGAAAGGCCATGACTGCATAGACAAGGAAAATGGCTAGAACTAGAGCCAATGCCAAGTCAAAAAATGCTTCCATCATCATCTCATAATCTCCACCTGTATTATATTCATACCCTTCAGGGAAGATATATTGATTCAACTCTGCTTCAATATCAGCTATTACACTTCCTAAATCACGGTCCATAATATCACCCGTTACCGCAACTCCCCGCGTTTGATTTTGACGGTTAATGGTATTAGGACCATCCGCTTGAACAAAATCTGCGATCGTAGATAGTAACACAGTGTCCCCTATCGGTGTTATTAGTGGTAAGTTTTGCAATTGAGTATAATTCTCTCGATACTCTTCTGGTAAAATGACTGTAATACTTACTTCTTGACCCTCTGTACGCATAAGAGATGCAACTTGACCATTCATGCTGCCTCTCACCGTGTCCATGACTTCTGCATACGTAAATCCGTATTGATTTGCAACATCTCGGTCTACATGGATTTGCATCTCTGGTCTTGTTTCACCCATTGAATGGGTAACATTCGTCGCACCAGGAACCTCACTAATAATATCACGAACATCATCTGCAATCAGTTTCAGTGTACCAAAATCTTCTCCTCTAATTTCAATTTCTATAGGATTACCACCCATTCCGTCACTTTCAAAGGAGAATACATTAACATCAATATCAGGCAAAGTTTCTGCGAATTCACTAAAATCCTTTATGACTTCGTTCGTTGTTACATCTCTTTCGCTCGCTGGGGTCAAACGAATATATAAATCTCCACTATTCGAAGCTCCTCCCATCCCCATCATACCGCCGCCACCAACCGACGTATAAACGACTTCCGTTAAACCAGTATCCAATAAATACTGCTCTAATTCTCCGACTGCCGCTCTTGTTTCTTCAATAGATGTTCCAGAAGGAACTTCAAAACTAACAGAAATTTCACCTTGATCAAATGCAGGCATTAATTCAACACCGACGAATTTAACGGTTCCAAGACTTGCGATTAACAAAAACAGAGTTCCAAACGTTATCGTCTTTTTATGATGGATCGACCACTTTAAAACGCTCCGATATCGATTATTAATACCCTCGAAAAAGTCTCCAATTTTTGCACTTGCTTTTCTCAATCCTTTCGGATCTTCTTCTGTTTTCATTTCAGGAAGAAGAAGTCCAGATAACATCGGTACGATGGTAAGTGCAACAGCAAGTGAAGCAAATAAAGTAAACCCAACTGTAAGAGCTAGAGGTAAGAAGAGCTCTCCAGCAATTCCATCAGTAAACAATATCGGAACGAATACGACAAGGCTCGTTAATGTAGAAGCGATTACCGCAGACGAAACTTCTGAAGCCCCTTTTATTGCTGATTCTACACGACTGTATCCTCTTTCTCGATACTTATAAATGTTTTCCAATATAACAATGGAACTATCAACGAGTAAACCTATTCCTAACGCAAGTCCACCCAATGTAATAATATTAATGGTCTCTCCTGCAAAATAAAGGAGCGTAAATGCTGAAATAACCGCAATCGGAATCGATAAACCTATGATTAAAGTACTTCTAAAGCTCCTTAAAAATACGAGTAATACTAGGATTGCCATCGCTCCACCGATAATCATATTCATCGTAACACTACTAATCGACTCTTTAATAAAAATCGATGAGTCCATGATCGTCGTAAGTGTTACACCTGGGGGCAAATCTCTTTGTAATCGTTCCAATTCACGTGAAACCGAATCAGCAACCTCTACTGTATTCGCATCTCCTTGTTTTGAAATGTCAATACTTAATGTTGGCTCACCATTAACAAAGGCAAAAGAAGACATTTCTTTAAACGTGTCATTTACCAAGGAAACATCTGCTAACTTAATCGTTTCTCCAGTTCGAAGTGGAATGTTAATATTTTCAATTTCTGAAATTGAACGAAATTCCCCAACCATTCGTAATGGCATGCCTTGTCCACCACGTGTGATCTCACCAGCAGGGGAACTCATGTTTTCTCCACCAATGATTTGCGCTAACTGAGAAATTGTTAATCCGTGTCTTTGCATTAAGGTTAAATCAGGTTCAACAATAATTTCACGTTCTTGACCTCCCGTTAAATTTACAGAAGCGACTCCAATAATACGTTCCATTCGTGGAATAATCGTATCTTCTGCAATATTGGTAAGCCTCGTTAATTCCATATCACCTGAAATACCGATTTGCATAATTGGCATTTGATTTGGATCAAAACGCATCGCACTAGGTGTTCCTGCACCATCTGGTAAGCTTGTACGAACCATATCAATACGATCACGAAGATCTAACATGACCGCATCCAAATCTGTATTAAAGTCGTACATTAACAAAATTAACGATTGATTTTGTGTGGATATCGACTGCATTGTCGATAATCCTTCTGTTGCACTTAACGCTCCTTCAAGCGGCCTTGTTACTAGGTTTTCAACCTCTTGCGGCGCAGCGCCATTATATGATGTTGAAACAGCAGCAATTGGTAAGTCTAAATCTGGCATTAAATCGACTTTTAATCCATTTAAAGACACGCCACCAAGCATAATCATGACAAGAGCTATGATCATGACCCCAACTGGCCGCTTCACCGATTCTTTAATTAATTTCATACAGGACCTCCGTTATTTCGTGTTATGCCTCGGCTTGTTCATCTTCGGATACTTCATTTATTTCGTTTTCATTTTCTGCATCGGTTTCTTCGTCTTTTTCTGGCTCATTGCTGTCATCCTCTTCGACTAATTCTTCTATTTGAGATCCAAAATTCTGTCCAATGTCGTTTCGAATATTAATCAAGGCTCCATGATATAGTTGATGCACTCCTCTTACAACTACATATTCACCTTCTTCCAAACCGTCCTCAGCAGCAAACCATTCGGAAGTTTCGCTACCAATTGTAATCAGACGTTTTTCAACACGTTCTCCATCAGAAGTAACGTATACAAATCGTTCATCATTTTCATGACTAACTGCATTAACAGGTACTAAAATTTGCTCATTAGAAATAGAAGGCTGAATGATTACTTCTGCTAACATACCCATTCTTAAATGGTCATCAGGATTTGTTAACGTAATTTCTACTGGATAAGCACGAGATTGTTCAGCTGGTAGAATACTAATGTGCTTAATGTGTCCTTCGTACGTTTGATTAAATGATCGAATATGAACGTCAACCGTTTCACCAACTTGGATGTTAGGCAGGACGGTTTCATTGACAGTAATCTGGACAATTGGTTCATCCATTTGTACAAGCTGTAATAGTGGTGCTTGAGGAGATACCATTTCTCCTACTGCTACATTAAAATTACTAATTTGACCAGCCATTGGTGCTCGTACTACCGCATGCGTTTTTTGCTGCTCGGCCATTTCCACGCCAACTTTTGCTTGTTTGACTGAAGCTTCAGCAGCTGCAATTTGATCGGTTCCTTTAGCTTGTTGCAAAGCCATCTCAGCTTGTTTAACAGCTGTTTCAGCTTGTTTTTTATCGTTTTCTGTCGGCATATTGCTTCCTAGTAAACTTTGAAATACGCCTTGAAGTTCCTCAGGTACATCATCAAGTGGTATAGCTTGAGAATTGTCTGCATCCGCTATCATCTTATAAATATCTTTTGCTTGTTGTAACTGTAATTCAGCTTGCTTAATACTTTGCTCTCTCATTGATTTTGCACTTTTTAAATTGGCTTGGGCTGCTTCTAACCCAGCTCGCGCTTGAGAGATATTCAATTCAACATCTGTTGCATCTAACTCAATTAAAATATCATTTCGTTTAACTGTATCACCGTTTTGGACATGAACAGCTTTCACCTCACCAGTTAACATCGGGAGTACAGGCACAACTTTCCCTGCCATAATGTTTCCAGATAGTTTCAACTCATTGGTAAGCTCTCCTTTTTCTATCTCAGCGATTTCAACAGGGTGAACAGGTTCCAGGATTTCCTCTTCGGCCGTACCCCCAGTATCAGTACTACACCCAGCTAAAACTACAACAAAAAAAATAAAAAACAGGCTTAATATCCTAAAATTCTTCCTTCTAATCATGTAATTGACCTCCATCTATCCTTCAATTAAATTTTACACTGATTAACGTGTGTTATTTTACCACGATAAAATGAACTGAATATGAACTAAATGTCATTTTTCAAGACAAAAATAAAACGATAAAAACTATATCTATACGTATAGACCGAGCACAAGTTTCACTTGCAATATATTTCGATATTCGAAACTCTTTAAAAGTTATTGGTCTTTTCATCATTCGAGATTCGTAACATATGATTAATATAGATACCATTCGATTGTTACTGTTCTTGATCTTATCTGTAATATACGACTCGAACCTCGGAAAAGGCTTTGCATCCACTTAAATTTTGAATAAGCTTGTCGCTTTAAATTATTCTCCAAGTGTGATAAGGTCGATTGTAATATATTAAATGCTACCGTTTTATATCAGATGTTAATGTTTATTTGCCGAGTATTTTATAAACAAAAACGTCAACTCGACTCTATACTTTGATTTAGGGACAAAAAGAATAGATAGAAAGATGTTGAATGAATATGAGAAAAAAGCATGTAAATGAAATATTTTTATTAAGAAGTATCGCGTGTTTAAGTATCGTCTTGTTACATTCGATTACATGGGGAACAGAGCATATACGACATCTGTCTAAGTTGCCTGATGGGTTGCTCATTGTGTTAGATTCGCTCAATGTATGGTTATATTACGGAACACCTGCGTTTATATTTATTACTGCATTTATTTTAGGGTATAGTTATAAAGGAAGAGAAATTCAAATAAAACCCTTTTTTTTGAAACGTATCCAATTTATACTCATACCTTATTTATGCATGGCTGTTCTTTATGCATTACCTTATGTACTCATTTCGTTTGAACAGTTTTTAATTAAAGTGTTCTTAAACTCTATCATCGGTGATTTCCATGCATACTTTGTACTCATTATTTTTCAATTTTATGTATTCTTTGTTTTATTTAAAAAATGGTTTGATAAACACTCCCCAACATTTGTCATCTTTGGATCGTTATTGATAAATATTATCTATTTATCTATATTTAATTTTACTAGTCCACCCAATATTTGGTTCAGTGAATATATTTGGGAACGCTATTATTGGATTCCGTTTCCTGGTTGGATTTTTTATTTCGCCGTCGCCTACTATTTTGGAAGTCATTATGAAACACTTTCTCGTTCGCTTAGAAGATATAAATTTGGAATACTAGTTTCTTCTATTATAACTAGTAGTCTATTGCTTTATTTATATCATAGTGGCTTACTCACGATTCATAGTTCAAAACGGGTCGATATTTTATTCCATACCCTAACTATTGTTTTACTCATTTTCTATTTCGCAACGAAATTGAAGTCGATCCCAATTGCCTTTATGATGATAAGTAAATACTCGTATGGGATTTATTTATTGCATACATTTTATATGGCTATACTCATCCTATTTTTAACTCTAATTTCAATTAATTTCGGAGTCTTAACGATATTTATCTTATTTTTGGGCAGTATCTTCGCGTCCATCTCTACCATTTACTTTTTTAACTTATTTTCCTTTGGGAAATATATTGTAGGCAAAGTAGATATAAACAGGGATCCGATATTCCAGCCAAATTCAAACGCAACTGTCCAATCTCATCAAAACGTGCCAATTCGGGAAAAATAATGTAGAAAACAGATAACCCGTTTGTATTAAAAATACATACGGGTTAAAAGCTTATTTATTAAGGATGAATTTTTCATGTTTCGAAAAAAGAAATGGTCAATTATTATCTGTTCTGGCATTTTCTTTGTCTTTTTATACTCACTTACTGGATCAAAAAATACATCTCTAACCATTCCAAAATCATCTACATGGGAACAATATGAAACACCAGAAGAAGCAGGTTGGTCATCCATACGCCTAAATGACGCTAAAAAATATTACGACTCCTTAGGTTCTACAGCCGCTATGGTTATTTATAACGGAAAAGTCCTAATTTCTTGGGGAGACATTACTAAAAAAAGTAATGTCCATTCGGTAAGAAAAAGCTTTTTAAGCGCACTCTATGGTATTCATATAGAACAAGGAAACATTGATATAAACAAAACCTTAAAAGAATTAGAGATTATGGATAATGTTCTTCTCACTGAGCAGGAATTAGAAGCCGAGATTTCAGACTTATTAACTTCACGTTCAGGGGTCTTTCTAACCGCAGGAGAAGAATCGCTCTGGATGAGGTTAACACGACCTGATCGAGGATTATATTTACCAGGAACCCATTTTTATTATAATAACTGGGATTTTAATGTTTTAGGGACCATTTTTCGAGACAAAACCGACTCAGATCTATTTACGGAGTTCAAAGAGCGAATTGCCATTCCTATTGGAATGGAGGATTATACGATGGAAGATACCTTTTATAAATTAGAAGTGAACAGGTCCATTCATCCTTCCTATTTATTTCGTATGTCGGCAAGGGACATGGCAAGATTTGGCCAACTATATCTTCAAAAAGGGAAATGGGAAGGTCAACAAATTATACCTGAAGCATGGATTGAGAAAAGTACATCTGTCCAAACACCTGTATTACAATCCGATGAATATGGGTACGGCTATATGTGGTGGGTCGCCGATTCTGGAAAATTCGGTGAACTAGGTCTCTATTCCGCGATCGGACGATACGGTCAATCGATCGATATCGTTCCTGAAAAAAACCTTGTTTTTGTTCATCGCGTAGATTCCGACATTTTTTGGAATCGGTCATTAAAAAGGGTAAGTGATCGCAAAAGGTTACGATTATTAGAAATGATCTTAGAGGCACACATTTCCGAAACAGAAGCTTGAAGAACTAGTAAGACATCTCTTTAACAAAAAATTTAAATGTAAAAAGGGACAACCGTTGCGGGGTCCCTTCTTAAATGTCCGTAACAAACGCATCATTTTAGACTATAAAAAATTAAGAAACTGAATACTTCTTTTTCAACACATGTTTTAAGATTTTTCCTGATGGATTTTTAGGTAATTCATCTAAAAATTTAACAAACCTAGGTTTTTTATAGCTTGCTAAGTAATTTGTACAAAAGTTTATAACTTCCGTTTCTGTCATTCGACATTCTGGTTTTAATACAATCAAAGCCATGACAGCTTCTCCCCATTTTTCATCAGGAACCCCAATAACAGTAGCTTCTGATATATTTTTATTTTGGTAGAGGATCGTTTCAATTTCTTTCGGATAGATATTTTCTCCACCGCTAATAATCATGTCCTTCTTACGGTCAATTATATATAAAAAGCCGTCTTCATCAAATCGCCCTAGATCTCCTGTTTTTAACCATCTTCCTACAAAGGTTTCTTCTGTTGCTTTCGGGTTATTCCAATACCCCTTCATTACTGTTGGACCCGCCTGTGCTACTTCACCTACTTGTCCTACGGGTACATCGTTACCCTGACCGTCTATTACCCTAATTTCATTATATAAAAATGGTTTACCAACAGATCCTCTTTTGTGCTCTGGACTTAACATCGAGGTACATGAAGCTGCTTCTGTTAGACCATAACCTTCTGTAAATTTAGCTTTCGGAAACAGCTCTTGCATACGATCAATCACAGGCATCGGTAAAACCGCACCGCCAGAAAGCATAAAACGTATACTATCCATATTATACTTTTCAACTAAGTGTCCTTTTTCTGCAATCATATGAAACATCGTCGGTGCACAAAACATCATTGTAGCCTTTTCTTCTGATATCGTTTTTAAGATTTCCTCAACATCAAATTTTCTTAAGATCACCATAGAGGATCCATTGTGAATAGCAGGTAACGAGAACATAAGTAGCCCCCCTACGTGAAACAGTGGCGCCACAATGAGTGAGTGATCATTAGGTAATAAGGGATAATCTTCAATTTGGTTGAGGGATGTCCAAAATATATTATTATGAGTCAACATAACTCCTTTTGGTAATCCTGTTGTCCCTGAGGTATACATAATCATAAATATATCATCTAATTCAATTTCATCTTGTACAGGTTCACTAGAAGAGTATTTTGCTATAAAGGTTTCATAATCCTCACCTAGCCCCTCCATTCCTTCAACCCGAATAAAATGTTGCACTGTTGATGTGAGAGATGATGTTTCTTCCACTGTTTCTTTAAATCCATTACCATATACTAATACTTTTGTACTCGAGTTATCCAAAATAAATTGAACTTCTTTCGGATTAAGACGCCAATTGACTGGGACGATAATGGCACCCAGTTTTGCCGCTGCCCAGAATGCTTCAATATATTGATTACAATTATGCAATAGTACGGCTACTCTATCACCTTTTACTACGCCAATAGAGCGAAGACCATGAACGAATTGATTGACTCTTGCATTGAATTGAGCATACGTAAAAGATGTTCCTTCAAATTGGATGGCTAGTTTACTAGCGTATTTTTGTGCTTGCCTTTGAAGTAATAATCCTAAATTCATCCTACCCACTCCTTACACATTTATTGAGCCGTATATCCACCATCTACCTTTAAATTTTCTCCAACAATAAACGATGCCTCATCACTTGCTAAAAACACAACGGCATTCGCTACTTCTTCAGCTCTTCCTAACCTCCCAATGGGGTGAGCTGCGATCAAGCCATTTCGCTTTGCTTCATCATTATCTTTTAATAACGGTGTTTCAATATATCCTGGACATACTGCATTGATCCGTATGCCTTCCTTTGCGTATGTAACACCTAGAGAACGAGTTAAATTAACTACTCCGCCTTTCGATGCTGTATAGGCTGTTACGTTTTCTTTACCAACATGTCCTAAGATCGAGGCATTATTAATGATAGCACCACTGCTTTAACATTTGCTGAATGGCAATCTTATTCGTAAGGAATACTCCAGATAAATTGACATTAATCATATCGCTCCAGCTTTCATAAGAGAGCTCATGTGCAGGGGTCGCATCCCCGATTCCAGCATTCGCAAAAACAACATCAATGGTACCAAACCATTCTATCGTTTTATCCATTAATTGTTGAATTTCCTCTTCTTTAGTAACATCTGCCGGAAAGAAACGCACTTGATCGTTATGCCCAAGAGTCGCTACAACCTTTTCGCCATCAAGATTAACATCGCTTACAACTACTTTTGCTCCTTCTGATAAAAATGCCTTCACTGTAGCTAATCCGATACCACTTGCACCACCTGTAACAATTGCAATTTTATTTTTTAATCGCAAATTAATCCCTCCAGCCCCCAGATAATTTTTCTTTAGAAAGTAGCAAGGAGCTGCACGAGAGATCATCTTTATTCCTGCAACTCCATTGCTATCATTCTAAATACTCATAGATTCAATCAAACAATAATTAATCCTTCTTTTTAAACAAATTATCAATAACTCCCCATTCTTCATTTTCTGAATTAAAAGTGAGTCCGTAAATTAAACCTAAGAGAATTCCGATAAGGGGAGTCCCGAATACCATAAAAAATATAAACGGAGAAAGACCGAACACATCATCAGCTCCTTTAATTTTTTTTATAAGAGTTTTAAATATTCTGATCCATGACTCTGAATCAAGTCATAATCTTCCTATTTCTAAGAAATTCTTATTCTTATTTATCATTTTTGAAAAATTGATAACTACTAAAATAGTCTTCGATACCTCGATTAATTGTATATTCAGGTACAAAATTCAGTTCTTTTTCGGCCGCTTCTGTCGAAAGAATACCCCGGGTTGTCGCAGATTTCTCTTCTACTAAGTTTCGTTCATTTCCAAATGTAATCGAAACACTAGGCTCTAATGCTTGGATGAGCGGAACCATTTCTATTGGAGAAATTAATTCTTTCCCCGTGGCAATATTCAATATTTTTTGTTTTGTTGAGCTTGTGAGTGTTAATTGAATCGCTTTTACGACATCTTTGACATACGTATAATCTCGTTTTGAATTTTTTCCCCAATCAAAATGGGTATTCTCCTTTTTAACTGCATTTTCCACCATCGGTTTAATATACATCGGATACTTCATCCCTAATCCATAAACAGCTGATAGTCTTAAAGAAACAACGTCCATTCCATAGGTTGACCAGTAATGAAGACCGAACGCCTCGGCTGATAACTTTGAACTAGAATAAGATAATAATGTGGGTCCTTCAGTAGGAGAATGAACGGGATGTCGTTCATCCATTGGTTCATATTCCATTGCTGTGTATACTGATATCGAACTAATTAATACTACTTTTTCTATTTCAAACAAACGTGCTGCTTCTAATACATTCAAAGTACCTTCTACGTTAATTTTCATTGTCAATAAAGGATTATTCTCTAATATATCTAAATCATTAACAACAGCTGCATGAACAATTTTTGTTATTTTATTCGTTTTCACTGCTTGAATAATACTTGAGAGATCTGTTACATTTCCTTTTACAAAAGTGATCTTTTCTTTTTCATTTTGAAGCAGCCATTCGATTTCATAGCCAGGAGGTGGTGGAGCTAAATCAAAGACAACGACCTTATGTCCATCGTTTATAAGCTCTTTAACCAAATGTGCCCCTAAAAAACCAAATCCTCCTGTTACGAGGATATTATCCATACGCATCATTTCCTCTCTTTCTTCTTACAATTATTAATTCCCTGGAATATTTGGAGTTCGATCATTATTTACTGTATAACTCGACTTATTCGTAAAGTGATCGAATATCGGACTATCTACTGGTTTTGTTAGTAATGAGACAACTACTAACATTATCGTCGAAAGAACCGTTCCAACCGCTGCTACATTAAAACCTGCTAAAAGAGGATCTGAAGAGAAAACAGTTAAGTTTAAAATTCCAATGATACCACCTACTGCAATACCTGTAAGTAAACCTGCAATTGCTCCTTGTGGTGTCGCCCTTCGCCAACGAATACCGAGATATAATGCTGGAGCAAACATCGCTGCAAAGGCTCCCCAAGCAACGGATACGACTAATAGAATAAAGCCTGGCGGGTTAAGTGATAATAAGCACCCTACGATTAATACGAATACCGAACAGATTCGGATCCATTTCAATTCCACTTTTTCTGTCATAGCTTTACCTAATGTATTTTTAGAAAAGTCACGAACAATCGCAGCCGAGCTTAGAATTAAGAATGACTCTGCTGTAGACATCACCGCTGCAGCTACTGCTACTAGAAAAATCCCCGCTAAAATTGGACTATTAAAAAAGTTGTAAATTAAATGAGGAAGTATTTGGTCAGCTGCTTCAGGTGCTGTAAGGACACCTTGATCGACAAGGACTTTACCTGCCATACCTGGCCATTGCGAAAGTACTCCTAAGAAATATAAAATAACAGATACTAACGGTGCCCACTTTAAGACTTTGATACTTTTTACCGTTAAAAACTTAGTCGATACGTGAGGTACACCAGCATAAGCGAGCAAGCCAACAATCAATCCGTATTGTAAAACAATCGCCATGGCAAAACTTCCAGAGTCATGCCAAGGTAGTAAGAAGGATGGTGCAGTTTCAGCTAAAGTCCCATGTAATCCACTTAACCCTCCAACCTCAGGTAATATTAAAATGTTTAATAACACACCAATGATGACAAGCATGATCATTTGGAAAAAGTTCGTCCACATCGAAGCTTTCATTCCGCCACCGATTGTATACAAACTTAGTAATACTGCAGAAATAAATATCGAAGTCGTGTAAGAGATGTTTAAAATCGAAGATAACACCCATCCCATCGCTGCAAACTGGGCAATTAAATAGGCTAAACAACCAATGAGAATAGCAAAAGCAGATAGTCCTCTTACGCCTTTGTTATTGTTGTATCGAAGAGCTAAAAAGTCTGGTAACGTGTACACGGCGTGTTTCTCAGCGACAATACGCATCGGTTTTGCGAGAATCCAATAACTAATGACGATACCAGGAAAGGCACATGAAACTAACATAACGTAACCCGCATATCCAGCTCCAAAGCCTGTACCAGAATATCCCATTACTGCTCCGCCACTAAGAATGGCCGCCATTAAACCAAAAGTAAGCAACCAAATATTTAAACTCTTTCCTGCAACTAGATAGTCTTCAACTGACTTTGTATTTTTTGTGGCCACCCATCCAATCACAGAAAGAATAATGGTATAGATTATCATACTAACAATTGCCCAAAAAACGTAACCCATTTCATTACCTCCTTAAAATAATAGCAAAAAGATAGAAAACAAAAGCTAAAAATTTAAAATTTTCAGAATTAAATAAGTATAATATTACTTGGTTTTTCCATTACTATAAAAAGCTTTACATTAAAACTTTAAATCAGCAACTTTTCACCTACCTCCTTTTTTTTACTTACAATTTATTCACCTCCTCATACATTAACATGCAATTTACGTGCCAATCGATTTGTATTGTAGAAAATCGTTCTTATCGTAGCTCATTCAAAAGGTGTTAAGTAGTTTTCATTAATTGAATATTCTTAAAAATAAGAATATAGTAAGAGTAATCGTTTCTAATAATATAAAAATCTGATGAGGTGATGATTGTGAAATTAGATGGAAAAGTTTGTATTGTAACAGGTGGAGGATCTGGGTTAGGCCAGCAAATGAGCATTGCTATCGCAAAAGAAGGTGGCATTGTTGTTGTTGCAGATATTAATAAATTAGGAGCTGACCAGACTTGCGAATTAGTTAGAGACAATGGCGGCCAAGCCATTAGTATTGAAATGGACATAACTAATACGGCACATATCGAGCAAATGATAGAAACTGTCCTTGATAAGTATAATAGAATTGATGTTCTTTGTAATAATGCAGGGATTACTGGAGAACATGTTGTGACTCATGAAGTGTCAGAACAATCTTGGGATAATGTAATAAACGTTAACTTAAAAAGTATATTTCTAATGTCAAAAAGGGTTATCCCTCAAATGGTAAAGCAAGGAAAAGGGGTAATTATTAACACCGCTTCAGCTTCTGGGTTAATTGCAAGTGCAGCTGGGATTGAATATACGGCGGCGAAACATGGGGTTGTCGGTATGACAAAACAATTGGCTTACGAATATGGTCATCAAGGCGTCCGAGTTGTTGCGATTGCACCAGGGGTGATCCAAACTCCATTAACGAAAGAATACGCAAATGAAGAAGGTTATTTTCATAAATTAACGATGGATGCACCTGCTGGACGATACGGCAAACCAACAGATGTTGCAAATACTGTTGTATTTTTAGCGAGTGAAGATGCAGATTTTATTCACGGCCACACGATCCCAATTGAAGGAGGTTCAACCATTTTATAATTATATTAATAAAGTGAGACCTTATTCAGTGGGGGTCCTTCATTCCCACTGAAGATTAGCTGAGGCCCATACGAAGTGGTCACACACCTTGCCGCAGGACGTGGCGACTTTTAGTCTATGGTCCAGTATCTCCCACTTTGACTTCTTGTTTCCATAAAGTCTTGAAGCGGGAGTCCTAGTACCAGCTAAGCGGATAAAACAAAAAGAAGCCTTCGCATTCAAATTGAAGCTTCTTATAGATACTTAGTACCATTTTACTATACTTAATTTAATTAATAGAACTAAAATACAAAAACAGGAATCGTATGAGAACTACAACTCCTAGTCCCCGTACAATTCCTGTTTGTTAAGTAAAAAATCTCATCCTAGTTACCAACATTTTCTTCTAAATCTTGGTAGTACCCTCTATATTGCTCTCGCAATATATTTTTTTGTATTTTTCCTGTTGAAGTCATCGGGAACTCTTCTGTAAATATTACCGCCTTTGGTACTTGAAATGCACCAAGATATTTTTTACAAAAAGAGATTAGCTCATTTTCCGAAACGCTTTCTTCAGGTTTCAGTTTAACAACAGCAGTTACCGCTTCAATCCAGCGTGGGTGTGGTAAACCTACTACAGATACTTGCTCAACTTTCTCATTCGTATTAATGACATGTTCCACTTGTATAGAATCAACATTTTCTCCACCCGATTTGATCATATCTTTCTTACGATCTACAAATATCAATAAGCCGTCTTCATCAATAAACCCGAGATCTCCAGTATGGTGCCAACCAAATTTTCTGCTGTTTTGCGTTGCTTCCTCATCTTTTAAATAACCGTTCATTACGTTCGGGCCTCGGTGGACAATTTCTCCTGTTTGACCTTGTGGTAATAAATTTCCATCATCGTCCATAATAGCAAGATCTGTAATCATGGATGCTTCACCCCAGTAGGGGCCAATTTTACTAAGTTGATATTCTGGTTTAAACATGACCGTTGCAGGGTACATTTCGGTTTGTCCACTTCCTAATGAAAACTTACAATCTAGTTCGTTTATTGCTTTTTCTAAAAACTGTTTACTCATCGGTGCCATCGCATACATACAGTACCTAATTGAATTGAGGTCATAATTGTTGCGGTTCGGATGTTCGACGAAAGCGCGATACATCATCGGTAATGCAAAGATCCAGGAAATTTTATGTTTCTCCGTTAACTCCATAAAACGGATTGGGTCAAATTTCTCTATAACAACAACCGTAGCTCCTACATTTAACAACGAAGTCATGATCGTATGCTGAGCGCAATGAAACAACGGCATCATGACTGAACCAACATCGTCTTTTTGCAGCTCTAATTCAAACGCATTGCTTAAACATGCAAAATAGATTGCTAAATGACTAATCATTACACCTTTTGGCTTTCCTGTTGTCCCACTCGTAAACATTATTTGTGCAACA
Organism: Alkalihalobacterium alkalinitrilicum; assembly: GCF_002019605.1. Classification (NCBI taxonomy): domain Bacteria; kingdom Bacillati; phylum Bacillota; class Bacilli; order Caryophanales; family Bacillaceae; genus Alkalihalobacterium; species Alkalihalobacterium alkalinitrilicum. Next base: position 1,439,236 of record NZ_KV917368.1, read on the forward strand.
TCACGTTCATGAATATCGACCACTGGTTCTGTTATCGGTTGATTATTTAGAACTGAATGAAATGGGGTACCAACCGCATCTCCTTCCTCACCGATAGCAATTAAGGAAGAACAAACTTGTTTTAATTCTTTAATATCATTTTTGAGTAATTGATGATCACCAATGATTAACTGACTTTCGCATCTTTCAAGAATATAGATCTTTTCATTCACCGAAATATCGGGATTGATAGGAACCCAAATTAAGCCTGCTTTTACAATGCCATACATCGAAATAATAAATTCGATTGAATTTCGGCAAATCGTTACAACTGTATCTCCTTTTTTCAATCCAGTACTTAGTAAATAGTTTGCTAATTGATTACACTTTTGTTCTAATTCCTCAAATGTCAATGAACGATTACATTCATCAATTAAAGCTAACTTATTAGGAAATCTCGTCGAACACCTACGAATAATATCGCCAACAGCTACTCGGTTAACAATCGACACTTCACTTCTCATCAATATCCCCCTGACAATTAATCTGAATATTCTGATAAATAAACCGGAAGTTTTACCTCTTTATCATAAAGATTAAGAGGCTTTTAGTTACACACAGCTACAAAATCAATCTATGTTTTAATACTACTTGTATTGTAATATTCCTTTTATATTTTCAAATTTTTTTGAAATATTTGTCTATTATTCTTTTATCAAGTTTCTATCTAAGGTCATGAAAATAAGGAATTTACTTTTTTTCTATAATGATTCTTTATGCTGCAATACCTTTAATGTCTTCGGTATATATTCAATAATATCTGTTGCTAACACATCCAAATGAGTATGTTTAGCTTGAACTAATAATTCTGCCGTTTTTCCATGAACATATACTGCATTGCAGATTGCTGTTTGCGTCTTACCGTGCTGCATTAAAAATGCCAAAATGATTCCAGTAAGAATATCACCTGAACCACCTTTAGCAAGCGCTTGGTTCCCTGTTGGATTGACATATTGTTTTCCTTCTGGTGTAGAAACGATTGTAAAAGGCCCTTTTAAAACTAAATATACTCCATACTCCATCGCAAACTGCTTTGATAATTCAAAACGGTTTTGTTCCACTTCTTGGATAGATAGCCCTGTTAAATGAGCCATTTCCCCTGGATGAGGTGTCAATATCGTGACAAGATCACGATTTTTTAACAGCGGTAACATTTTTTTCAAGTGGTATAGGGCGTCAGCATCAATTACGATAGGAACTTGTTGCTGCAATACGTTCTTCACTATCACTTCACCGCCTTGAGTTCTCCCCATCCCAGGACCAATTGCAATCGCATCGAAGCGCGCAAAGTCAATGTCCAAACTCCCGTTAAAATATCCTTGTTCAGTAGGGCAAGGAAAATACATGGCTTCTAAAAAATGAGCTGCTGCAACAGGATGTATGACATCAGGAATAGCAACGGTTAATAAACCTGCACCACTTCTCAATGCAGATTTGGCAGACAACATCACAGCTCCTGGCATAGACTGTGAACCTCCTATAATCATACCCTTTCCATTGACGCCTTTATGAGAATTAGGAGGACGAGTTGGAAAATGCTTCTGCACAAATTTTTCCGTCCATACGAAACGCTCTTGAGAACAATGTTCTATAGCAATCGGAGGAATTCCAATGTCAGCAACGATCATCTCGCCATAAAAAGAGGCACTTGGATATGTATATGCTCCCATTTTCGGCGCTTGAATCGTTACCGTTAAGTCAGCTTGTATCGCTTCATTAACTTCTCCACCGTCTGCCGAAACTCCGCTCGGTATATCAACAGATATCACTCGTGCTACCTTACAAGCATTAACCTTTTTGATGATTTCTTTATAAGGCGAACGTAAAGTTCCTTTCACGCCAATGCCTAAAAGACAATCGATAATAACATCGTAATTAGGTAATAAAGAATTAAAATGTTGCTCGTTTTGTGAATAGAAATGAACATCGTATCCTGACCGTTTGTACACTTCAAATGCTTGTTTAGCAATACCTTTTATCTTTTCTTTTGGTGGAATTACCCATATATCAACTTGAAAGTCAAAACTTTTTAATATTCTTCCGATAACAAACCCGTCCCCGCCATTATTACCTACGCCGACCAGAATACTTATTTTTTTATGGTCATTTATTTCTTTCATAACCCTACTCGCAATAGCTTGTCCTGCATTCTCCATTAACATATCTTCACTAAACCCTATCTTTTGAACCGTATACGCATCAATATCATACATTTCTGCAGCCGTTACTATTCTCATGAAACCAAAACCCTCCTTATACAATTCAACGACCGTTTTATTCTTGTACTTTCATTCCCGCAAAATCTAATGCGTCCTGGCCTGGATAAACTATTCATCTGAAGAAAAAGAATTCCTGTATCACATCATACAAACTTTACAAAAAATAGACTTTTCATTTTTAGCATAAATTTGAAGTTTCTTGCCATTATAAAAACGTACGCTAATCCAAATAAAGGAGTGAGTTTTTTGACAAACAATAAAAAACGATTGAATCCTCAAAGCGGAAGTCAAAAAGGGATGCAATATAATGAAGGAATGAATACAGACAATACATTAGCAAAGGAAGAACTCGAAAAAGCGATTTCCCCAACTGGACGACAAAATTCAAAACAATAATTCATAACTTTGCTCTTCGACTAACTTCAGTAAGTGTACAATAAGTAAGCCCTTACCCCAAATCAATAAAACAGGGAAGGGCTTTTTTCATTTTCTCTACTTCTTATTAATATAGTACTGAAACTCCACACTCAAATTCATGCCAACGCTTGTTCACAGGATTTTTCAAATACGAATGATCAAAATGATTATATTAACTTGCTTTTACTTTGTACATTCAATCTCTTGAAGCTCTTTTCCTTCGTACTTTAATTTGTTATCAAGAATGGTCAACAACAAAATTGCACTTCTTGCCAAACTAAAACTTAATGAAAGAACCTCAGTTTCTTAATATCAATGCTCGATCAATAAAATAATAGTTTAGAGTGATTAACTATTTTAACTTTTTCCTCTAACTCATAATTTGCATAACTACAAATATGTATAACTTTTAGAAGGAATTTGATAGTTAAAGACGAATCGGATAGTTAGTAAATCTTTTTATTAAAACATGAAAGGAATGTGTTTATGGGAATAGATCATAATGTGAAAATTCTTCGTGTTCCTGTACCAACGCCAACATTATATCCTCATACAACTACTAACTGCTATGTCATCGGAAACCAACGTGAGAGTATTTTAGTCGATGCTGGTTATGATCGGAAGGAAACAAGAGTGGAAATTGAAAAAGTCGTAAATACAAATGGCCTAGCCAAGCCTAAGTCAATAATTTTAACCCATTTCCACCGTGACCATGCACCAGGAGTGCGACAGTTTATTGACTGGTCTCCAGTTGTCTTTTGCCACGATAATGAAAAACAAGAAATTACGGAAGCGATTTCACCAGTAACTCATCTATCCTTTTTAAAAGATGGAGATAAAATAAAAGTTGGTAATACCGAGATCATAATCATTCACGGTCCTGGACATACAGCAGGACAGCTAAATCTATATTTTCCTTATGAACAAATCCTGCTTGCTGGTGACAATATTGTTGCGGAAGGCACCACATGGATTGGACCGCCTGATGGTGACATGAGTGATTATATCCAAACTCTCAATCGCCTAAAGCTTTTAAAACTAACTAAAATTGGACCTGGCCATGGGAAATGGGTGGATAATCCTTATGAGCAAATAGAATTTGTATTAAGTCGACGTCTCCATCGAGAAAAACAAATTAAGTCCTTACTCGAGGAACATAACCAATTAACATCAACTCAATTAACAGAAAAGATTTACGAAAATACGATTCATCCAAGTGTTTTTATTGTTGCGACAAAAACAATAGAAGCGCATCTTATTAAATTAATAAAAGAAGGGGTTGTTTTTGAACAAAATTCTTATTTTTCCCTGCAAGATGGGTAAAGTGGAAAGCAACAAAAATGGTTAACCCGAATTATTATAAATAAAATGAAGAAATTTTATTTACTCTTATTTTTTTGTCTCTCAGGCATTATAAGTGGTGCACCTTTTTGATGATTGAGTAATGTACGGAGTGATATGATCGTTGGTGACACCATTGGTAACTCTCCTTTTTCATAAGATGATAATGCTTCTTCTGGAGTAATCCAAAATGCATCAGCAATTTCATGGGCGTCTGGTTTTGGAGATTGACCATTAGGGAGTTGCGCTAGAAAAAATCGGGTATCAAAACGATACGGACTCCCTTCTGGTGTTAATCGGTATCCAAAGTACTGTAAATCTTTGAAATCCAAATAACACCCTTCTTTCTTTAAAATGTGCAAAAATGATATTTCACCATTTAAAAGCTTACTACGATATTCTTGCTCTTTTTCATCTGGAATTTGAACAGGATCACCAGTTTCTCTAACCCCAAGAAATATCCCAACTTCCTCGTAAAGTTCTCTTGCAGCGGCTACAAAGTGTCCGCCACTAAATTCTTCGCTTGAAAAATAATTTTTTACAAACTCACTTTCCGCTGCTACGTAGTCATCTGCTTCAAGTCTTCCTCCTGGAAAAACATATACACCGCCTAAAAACTTCATCGTCTTTGGACGTTTCGTCAAATACACTCTAGATAAATGATCCATTAACACGACTGTTGATGCTGGTTTCGGAATGACAGTCACTTTATCCCCCCTATTATTTTTGGTTTTATCTATTTCATTGCTGATCGTAAAAAGAGTTGTAATATATAACTATTCAATTTCATTCACTTATTTCCCTTCTTCCATAAGAAATACGAAAGAGATAAAGTAAAACTTTATTCAATGAGAGTTAGCGCTAGTTAAACAGGAAAAATAAAAAGGCGCTTTATTAAAATGTACCCTTTGTAAAGTTCATTTTAATATAATAGCGCCTTGATATTTACACAATTAAATTGTCAATTTCATTATTACTATAATTTTCCGCTACACCAGGTTTTGAAATTAAATAATTGATGATCTCTCCATTACTTAGCTGTACATTTCTTTTTAAACCTTCAATGATCATACTTAAATATTCTTTTGATGGTTTACTAAAAGGAACATCTAAATCCCAATCTGCTGTAAAAGTATAGATGGGATAGCCATTTTCTTCACCTATATATAAAATCGTACCGTACCAGGAATCCCTTAGTGTCTTATATCTCTTCTTCTTTACTTCACTAAGGTTTATATCTAATTCAATCCCGTTATTTTCTTGCTTTACTACATCAAAAAATTGATCTTCCGTTATTAAATATTTCCGGCTGTATGTACGATGCTGTTTATCTTCAGTCAGACCTATAAATGCAACACCTTGTTTTTGCCAACGGATTGAATTTTGTGCAAAATATAAAGGGTAGTGCATAATATGAGATGCTTCTTTTAGCGGAAGTGATTGATCTCTACACCCTACTTCTACTTTCTCGGAACCCTCAGGTTTTCCACCTCGTATATAACATAAAAATCGATCTTTGCTTAAATTAGATCCATAACTGGCATACCACACATACGTTTTTCTTTGCAAAAAACATCACATCCTAAAAAAATTTCAGCTTATAACAAATTATTTTAAAGTCACATCATACCGTATCACTGGAACATTCAGTAATAAAGGCCTTGAATAATTGAACCATGCTTGGATCTTCACTTGCCATTTCCTCTGGATGCCATTGTATACCAACCATAAAGGATACTCCAATACCCTCAATTGCTTCTATTACGCCATCAGGCGCCCGAGCGACAGTTTTAAAATTAGGAGCTAACTTATCAATTGCCTGATGATGCATACTATTTACACGGATATTTAAGCTTCTAATGACCCGATACAACCAACTATCCTCGAAAATCTCAATATGATGGGTAGCCTCAGATCGTTCTGCTTGCTGAAAGTGTTTAATCGCTTGATTATTATTCACTTCGATATCTTGAAATAATGTTCCTCCTAAAGCAACATTTAAAATAGATATACCCCTACAAATAGCTAGAATAGGTTTCTGCCTACTGTAAGCCTGTTTTACAAGTTCAATTTCCATTTTGTCACGTTTAGTAAACGTTTTTTGTAAAGTTGGATGAGGGTCCGAACCAAAATGGTAAGGGTCTACATCTTCACCACTACTTAAAATAAAACCATCACAGCTGGAAACCCACTCGCCTACTATCTCTTTTGGGCCAATTGGAAGAACAATAGGTACCCCTCCTGCATGTAAAACTGATTGAATATATTTCTCATGGACATGGACAGACCGAATATTATTGTGATTTTCAATGGTACTTGTAATACCAATAACAGGCTTGCTTGGAGAAAGCACGCTAAATCATCTCCTCAAGTTAGTCTCATTTCTTTCAATGCTGTTCCAAAATATTCTTATCGAATGATCGTACAAAAATACATACTATCAAATTCAGCTGTGAGGATGCTAAGCGATCACGACAACAACTTTTTAGTTAGTTTTCAAAATAAATACCTGATCCAAATCGAGTAGAGGGAAAATAAGTTAACCTATTTTCGCCCCTCTCACAGCACCGTACATACGGGTCTCGTATACGGCGTTTCAATTTATATTACAGTGTGTACTTTTAAGTAACGTTCTAAAGCAGAGGGTACTCCCCTTTGTTTTAGTCTTTTGTTTGAGATTGCTTTTTGAACAACTTTCGATAATCCGATATACCGATAACCTTTCCGGCAGAACGTTAATCCTTTCGCTTCTTCTTCAGGTATCCCTAATTGAGTTAGCGACTTGATTTGTTTTTTCGCTACCTTCCATTGTTTCCAGATGATTACCCTTAATCTTGAGCGTAATTTCTTATCTATTCGACTCATTGCTGTTTTCATATTTGCGATTCTAAAGTAATTCACCCATCCGAATATGACTTGTTTCAGTTTCAGTATTCGGTAGTCTAACGGAACACTCCAATTTCGCTTTGTCAATTGTCGAAGCTTCCTTTGAAATTTCTGTACTGAAATTGGATGAGGCCGCACTTGATATCTCTTGTTATTAGGATCATAATAATACCCAAATCCCAAGAATTTTAACTCTTTTGGGCGAGAAACTTTACTCTTTTCGGCATTTACTATCAATCCTAATTTCTCTTCTATAAATCTCACGATTGATTTCATCACTCTGTCAGCGGCTTTTTCGCTTTTCACAAAGATGAGTGCGTCATCAGCGTATCTTATGAATCGTAATCCTCTACTTTCTAATTCCTTATCGAGTTCATTCAACATAATATTACTCAATAATGGACTGAGGTTACCTCCTTGCGGAGTCCCGATTGGTGTTTCTTCATATTTCCCATTCACCATGACCCCACTAACAAGATATTTTCTTATTAGAGAGATAACGTCTCCATCATCTATTGTGTTGGCAATAATTCGCATGAGTTTATCGTGGTGGACTGTATCGAAGAATCTTTCAAGGTCAATGTCCACTATCCAATCGTGTCCATCATTCAGATATTCCAAGCTTTTTATAATTGCCATCTCACAACTTCTTTTTGGTCTAAAGCCGTAACTGAATTCACTGAACTGCTTTTCGAATATCGGACTAAGTACTTGGTGAATTGCTTGTTGAACTACCCTATCCACTACTGTTGGTATTCCCAATTTGCGCATCTTTCCATTTTCTTTTGGGATCTCCACTCTTAAGGCAGCTTGTGGTTGGTATTTTCTTGTTCTGATGCGCTGGCGCAGTTCATCCTTGTTCTCTTTCAGATATTGTTTTAGTTCGTCGACTGTTACTCCGTCGACCCCACTTGCACCCTTATTTCTATAAACACGCAGGTAAGCTTCGTTCATGTTTTGATTACTTAAAATCTGCTCTAAAAGCTTCACACTCGTTTCTCCTCTCCTCTCACGTAGTAAGTGATAGCTCCATTTTGGCTATCCTTTGAGATACGCTCATTCTTTCACCATTAACACATTCGGAGTTCGTCACTTACGCATTCGTGGCGTTGAAACACTATAAATTGTTCAGCCCTTCATGAGATTACTCATTACTATGGCTTCTGCTGACTTCTTGCGGTTAACCTTTTTCGACTGTACATATGTACATTCGCAAGATCTCCCAGGGTAAGACAGCTATCTTTCCTCTTTTACTCGCCTGATTTACTTAATAAAGTTACGCACATCTTTTGGACTTTGGCTTGTATTGGAGCCTCATCCCTTTATCAAGCCTTAGTATCAGATTTCTGTTCGTCGAGCCAAGATTTTATTCCACGCTTCCTTAGTGGTTGGTCGATGTGTACCCCCACAGTGGACTTTCACCACCTAGATAGTTGCCATGCCTGGCACACATTAAAAAGGTGGAGTCTTCTCCACCTTTAAAAAAAATGCCCTGCTATCTGTAGTGATTATATGAGGTAACTATTTTCTTTTTTTCGATAATATTAGTTACATAGATTTCTGACTAAAATTAACAAGTGATTCAAACACTTCATCTGAAATACTTTCGTTTGATAGAATTCCTCTATCAGCAGAACGATCAAAGGTGGAACGGATCCACTGTTCGACAGCCAGCATCCTTCGGCCGTCACCTTTATTTTCTATATCATACTGCGCTTCTTCTAACAAATGAACTGCAGCAAATACGTCATACATAAAATCTGCTAATTTCTTCGCTAAAGCCGTTTGAGTATAAGCATCTTGACTCAACGTGTGCTTGATTAACTCTGCCACACGGTCTACTTCTTGTTGAAGACTATCCTTATAGTTGGTTAGCGCAGAATGATTAATTCCTCCAAGTGTTTCACGTAAATCATTTATAAAGCTGTGACCGCTTGCCTTTTGTAACGTTTTCAAAATTTCTAGTGATTGAATATTTGCTGTCCCTTCCCATACTGGATTTACTATGGCATCCCGTAATAGACGTGGGGTAACATACTCTTCGATATAACCGTTCCCGCCGTGAAGCTCTAACGCATCTTTTGTTACAGATACACCTATTTCGCTACCGCGATATTTGACTAAAGATAATAAAATTCGTAATAAAGCATAGTTTTCTTCGTTCTTATTATCATACGTGTGTACTTCATCAAATAATTTAATCATTTGTGCTGAAATTGCCCAACCTGCCTCGATGTCTGTAATCATTTTTACTAATGTTTCACGTACCATCGGAAAACGATTGATCCGTTGTCCGAATGCTTCCCGGTGTTCGGTATAAATTGCAGCTTCGAGAAATGCACGTCTAGCAAGCGCAATCCCAGAAATTCCTGTTCCTAATCGAGAAACATTCAATGCCTCTGCCATATACTTAAAACCCTTATCCTCTTCTCCAATTAAATAACCAACAGCTTCATTAAAAATTAATTCTCCACTAGCAACAGCACGAACACCTAGCTTGTCTTTCAATCGCCGGATTGTTATATTATTCCTTGATCCATCAGGTAAGGTCCGCGGCACAAGAAAAAGACCTAAACCTTTCGTTGACGGCTTATCGTTAACACGTGCTAACGCAATCGCCACTTCTGCATCACAATTACTCGCAAACCACTTTTCTCCTGTTAATAAGTAGTGATCACCGTTTTTCACTGCCGCTGTGGTCGCTGCTCCAACATCAGAACCTCCTTGAATTTCTGTTAAAAATGTAGCTCCTTCTTTATGTGTATCTGGATCCCATGATGCTAACGCTGTTAGATATTTTGCTTTTTGTTGTTCGGAACCAAATTTCTCTAGGACAAAAGCGGCTGATTGAGATAAACCTACTGGACATGTAAACCCTGGTTCAGTTTCACACAATAAATAAATTAAAATTGAATTCACTAAAAACGGTATTTTTTCAGGAGCCTTTTCATCATAACGGTAAGCAACAACACCTGTTCCATATCCTTCTTTTACAGTTTGTTTGTATCCTTCGTTGTACCATACTTCGTTAATTTCTTTCCCTTTTTTATTATAGCGAATTAATCTAGGGGCACCTTCTCGATCAGTGTGTACGGCTCTTTTATCCATCGGGCCTGAAGCTAAAGCTCCTGTTTTTTCAAATGCTTCTTCTACATACTTTAAGACTGTATCTGATAAATATCGCTTAGCATAACGTGTTAGTATCGGATCATCACTATACCAGTTCGCATCATTTCCACTTTCCCATTTTCCATAGTCTAACGTGCTATGTTCTTCTAATATATTTTTACTCATCTTTTTCATCTCCTCACTTATAATATACTCTTGAAATAATGGAAGTTATTTTGCAACTATAAATCGGTAGGTGTTTAAATTAAAGTTCGAATTCCTCGCGTAACACTAAATAAAGATCGTGAGTGTAAAATATATATCGCTCTAAGTTGTCGTTAACGTTAACTTAAAGTAAAGTTTAACATTCGTATTTTAATTTGTCAAAATATTTATGCAATTATATTTTATTGCTTTCATATTTTATTGAAAATAAAAAAAGAGCTTTCATTAATGAGTCACTCATCGGCAACTTCTTTAGGAAAGCTCTACTTTTATAAATTAATAGTTTACGTTAGTAATAACTACATAACTTTTATTAAATGATTATTTACCTGGTGGTGATCCTTCTTTCTCTTCTAAGAACCTTTGACGATTAGTCTCAATTTCTGTTTTCATAATTTCTAACTCATGAATTTTCTCAGTAATTTCAGCTATTTTTTCATCGGCATATTGGATAATTCGTTGTCTTTCTTTTTCCCCCGTTGGATTAGACTCATAAAGGTCGATCATTTCTTTTATTTCTTCTAATTTAAAACCTTGACGTTTGCCACGTAAAATTAACTTTAACCTACGCCGTTCTTTATCTGTAAAATAGCGTTGTTGTGTTGGGCCTTCCCGTTCTTCTGATTTTAATAGACCTACTTGTTCATAATAACGGATCGTTCTGGATGTAATATCAAACATAGAGGCAATTTCACTAATTGAGTACCTTTCTTTTCTTTCCATCGTTTCTCCTTTTTCCGATTTTACACAAACTTATCACTTTCAATTACTATTGTCAAAAAAATCAAAAAAACTGTAGCCACACTACAAATATTGTAAAGTTTAGAATTTCCCTTGAAAAACAAGAATTGTTGATTTTACTATATCATCGTTCTTTAACTTTTTTCACTCTATAAAAAGTTCCTGAAGTTGTACTTAATAGTTCTCCTTCGTCTCACTTACAGGACATTCAATCGTACATTGCCTTTTTTCTTCATCATATGAAAACTCGAAATTAAATAACCTAAATAAGAAAATTTGTTCTGGTGAAAACTCAGCTTTTTCCAAAGAAGTCTTGATGTGCTCTAAAATGTCTTTTTGGTTCATTCTCCCATCTCCAAAATTTGATTTTTTGCTTGTCATATAAAGTATTGCTTTACTAAATTGTTCTTAGAAAGCTAGCAATAGCATCACCAATCTCATTAGGTGAATCTTCCTGAATAAAGTGGAGTCCTTTAACTGTAACTTCTGTTTGATTTGGCCAAGTTCTACAAAAGTCTCGTTGTGGTCCAGTTAAAATCATCCCTGGTTCCGCATTGATAAATAGTTTTGGAATATCACAAGTCGATAACCAAGAAGAATAATTTTGTACTATATTATGGACCTCTGCAGGTTCTCCTTCTAAAGGAATTTCACGTGGCCATGTTAACATTGGGCGTCGCGTTTCACCTGCTTCCTTATAAGGACTACGATAAATATCCATCTCTTCGTCTTTCATTGGACGCAAAATACTTGCTGGTAATATTTTTTCTATAAAACCATTTTCCTCTAAAATGAATTTTTCACCTTTTGGTGAACGCATTTTTTTAAAAATATTTAATGCAGAGTTTGGCCATTCATCCCAGGTAACGGGTCGTACAATTCCTTCCATGTATGCAATACCTTTAATTCGATCTCTATTCTCATTTGCCCAGTGGAAACCAAGGGCTGTTCCCCAATCATGCAAAACAAGAGTAACATTTTCTAATTTTAATGCATCAAACCAAGAATTAAGATAACGGAAATGTTCAAGAAAACTGTAATCTCCACTTGGTAATTTTCCAGATTCACCCATCCCGACTAAGTCAGGAGCCAAACAGCGTCCAAGACCTTCAACTTCAGGGATAACATTACGCCATAAATATGATGAGGTAGGATTTCCATGTAGGAATACAATTGGTTCCCCTTCACCTTCATCAATGTATGCAATCTCTGTATCTAGCACTTTAATTCTTTTACGTTTATACTTATCTTCTGCTGAAATATTAGTTTCTTTCATTACTATCCCTCCTCTTGTAATTGCCAAACTTAGACTTAAATTCGTTTATTTGTTTTACGGTCGCATACCATGACTGGAAGGACCTAGTTGTTGTGGAATTAATTCATATGCATTTTTAATCCAGTCACACAGAAGCGGACGTGTGTCTCTCGGATCAATGATCTCCTCAATGCCAAATGCCTCGGCTGTTCGAAATGGAGATCGAACGGCCTCCATACGTTCCATTAATTCATTAATTAAAGCTTCAGGGTTGTCACTTGCTTCAAGTTCCCGCCGGTAAGCTACATGAACTCCTCCTTCAACAGGTAAAGATCCCCAATCACCTGATGGCCAAGCATATCGTAAATTTAAACTGTGGCCGTTTGACATTCCCGCACCACCAACCCCGAATACTCTTCTAAGGATTATTTCTACCATCGGAACCGTCGCCTGATATACTGCTGAAATTGCCCGAACTCCTTTACGGATTGTTCCTTTTTGTTCTGAAGACAGTCCGATTACCATACCTGGCTGATCGACTAAATTGACAATCGGTAAATGAAACGTTTGACATAGATCCACAAATTTCTCAAGCTTCTCTGAGCTTTCTGAAGTTAACCCTCCGCCGTTAATGTAAGGGTCAGAAGCTAAAACTCCGACAGGGTAGCCATCTAACCTAGCAAAAGCAGTTACCGTACCACCACCATAATATTTACCCATTTCAAAGATGGAATCCTTATCAAATACCGCTTCAAGAATTGTACGAATTTTATATGGTGTCCTTCGATTTTTGGGTACAATTGATATAAGATCTTCCTCTCTACGGTTAGGATCATCGTAACTTTCAACGATTGGCGGAAGCTGCCATACGCTCGATGGAAGATAAGACAAAAACGTCCGAATTTGCTCGAATGCCTCTTCTTCAGTTCTAGCAAAATTATCTATTGCACCACTCGAACGATGAACTTGTACTCCACCCAATTCTTCCTTTGTCAAATCCTGCCCCATTCCAAACTTTACGACAGGAGGACCCGCGACAAAAAGTTGAGATGTGTTTTCAACCATGATAGAAAAATGTGAAGCAGCTACTCTTGCAGCTCCAAGACCAGCAACCGATCCTAAACAAGCTGAAACAACGGGAACTCTTTCCATATTAGCAACGACTAAATCCCAAGCAGGATTAACAGGTATATAGGTATGCCCTTCTTTATCTAAGTACTTTACACTTCCACCACCGCCAGTTCCATCGACAAGACGAATGATCGGTAATTGAAGATCATGGGCCAAACGTTCTGCATATATTTGTTTCCCCATTATGGCACCATCAGCAGCCCCACCACGAATTGTAAAGTCATCCGCACCGACAACGACTTTTCGTCCATTGACTCGCCCTGTGCCAAGGATAAAGTTAGCTGGTGTAAATTCAGTTAAATTACCATCTTCATCGTATTTCGCTTTTCCAGCAATCGCTCCTGTTTCATGAAAACTATTTGAGTCTAGTAAACTCTCAATCCTTTCTCTAACATTTAACTTTCCATGAGATTTATGCTTTGCAACCCTTTCCTCGCCTCCCATCTGACGTGCCACTTTTTCTCGTTTTCGAAGTTCTTCTATTTCAGGTTTCCAAGTCATAAAATTCCTCCTTAATCTATAAAAACTCTCCTTTTCTGGCAAAACTTATATTTAATACTAGTATTATCTCATACTTTCAATTCTATATCTAAACCTATATTTGTTTATTTGAATTTTGGGAATATTTTTGTTGTAAGTATATATAAACAAGAGGTTGTAGCTAATATTTAGTTAAATAAAAAGTTTAAAGACTCAGAGTATAAAGAACTCAGAGCCTCTTGTGTGTTATTTACTTTGTGATTTTTTTTTCAAATGTTTTAATGTGGTTTAGTACGTTTCTCCACAATAACCGAATAACTTTGAGTTTATTGTAAATATCCCTAGATGTAAGTGTTGCCAATATCATTTATCCCGCAACAACTGTCAGTAATACCCCACTTCAAGACTTCGAGGAATAAAGGAAGGATAAGTGGGGGAAGAGGGGAATCCTTACTGATTGAAGTTTTACTTTATTTAAATTCTTGGTTTTACATAACGCATAAATAACTCTAAAGACTTATTCCATTTATCCACCGTTGTCCAATCATACGTTGTGATTAATAATGTACCAAATTCTCCGATTTCCTTTTTGAGATCATTAATTTTACGGACACACTCATCAGGACTACCGATAATCCATGGGCCTGTTTCTGCCATATACTCTAATGTTACATCTTCATCAGCCATATCTGGATCCTCTTTCGCTAGCGGCCGAAGTCCTAATCCAAAGAGGTAATCATAGTAAGTTTCTTCTGCACCTGCTCGAATATCTTTCCAAGCCTGCTCAGTTGTTTCTGCTACATATACAACACGAGTTATTCTCCAATCTGGACGTGGTGATGGTTGTCCATGTTCAGCTGCTACTCTATCTAATGTTTCTCCGTGTTGTTTAAGGATATTAACAGGAGAAAACATGACACTTAGAGGAGATATCCCATGTTTTGCTGCAAGTGTAAAGCTGTTTAATGTTGCTAAACCAGCAATCGCCATCGGCGGACCACCCTTTGTATACGGTTTCACATTTAACTCCATATTGTTCATTTCCCAGTACTTACCCTTATGTGATACTGGCCCTTCCGAATTAAAGATTTTCATTATCATCTCTAAAGACTCATTCATCATTGGTCGTGTTTCCTCTGGTTCAATATCAAATAACTCCATATCACTTGGTAAGCCGCCCGCCCCTACCCCTAATATGAGACGACCTTCCGTCAAGTGTTCTAAAAATGCAATTCTTTCAGCTACTTGAAATGGATGATGATAAGGTAATGAAACAACACCCGTACCAAGTGTAATACGTTTTGTAAGTGCTGCTACATAGGCTAACATAATCTCTGCTGATGGTACTATTTCCCTACCACCAGAATGGTGCTCTCCCATCCAAACCTCATCAAAACCTAATTTTTCAGCATATATGATCTGTTCTACATCTCTTTTTAAAGCTAAAGTTGTATTTTCGTTTTCTGGATGGTCTGGCATAAAAAATAAACCTGTTCTTAAACCCATATCATACACCTTCTTATAATAGTTTTCCTTACTTTAGTAGTCTATGAATCTTTAATTTGAAAAATTACAAATTTATAGATAGAAGATGGATAATTTTTTAGGACTCTATTTTTGAATTTTTATATTACTTTTCACCCTATCCCATGCAGAACCAATGCCGTCTTTGCGTAATTCATACTTTTGTACTCTCTCAGTTGCTGTTTTGGGAAGATCTTTTCGAAGTTCTATATAGCGTGGTATCATATAAAACGCCATATTTTGCTCGCAATATCGAATGAATTTTTCAAGGTCAAATAGTCCTTGGTCTATATTAGGTTTTAAAACTAAATATACTTTTACATCTTCTTCGGATAATTCAGATGGCACACCGATCGCTGCACTTTCAATTACATCTGGATATTTATTAATGATCTTTTCAATTTCATAGGATGAAATATTCTCACCCCGATATCGGATACAATCCTTCAAACGATCTTTAAAATAAAAGAACCCTTCCTCATCCATCGAACCTCTATCTCCAGTGTAAAACCAGTTATTTTCAACTACATGATCAGTTTTATCAGGCATTTTATAGTATCCTGAAAATATCGTGCTTTCTTGTTTTGCACGAATAACAATTTCACCATCTGTATAAGGTGGTAATTCATTTCGATTTAGGTCTACAATTTTTACATCCAGATGAGATAAAGGTTTCCCAACGGAACCAATTTTTTGTTCACTCATTGTGTTACACATACTTACAGTAGCTACTTCGCTCAGACCGTAACCTTCCAAGATTTTAATATTAAATCGTTTTTCGAACTCTTCCCAAATTTCCTTTGGGGCAGCTCCACCAAACACTTTTGTTACTGAATGGTCACGGTCTGAGTCTCCTTGCTCTTGTTTATATAAAATCGTTAACATTGAACCAATGTAATTAAAAACAGTTGCCTTGTTTTCTTTAACTTCATTCCAAAAGTTAGAAGCACTAAATCGTTCTGATAACACAAGTTGTGCACCTTTTATCAGAGCTCCCATGGCAGACAACTGTTGAGCATTACAATGAAATAATGGTAAACACGTATATAGAATATCATCCTCATTTATTTTTCCATATTCATTAACGAACTTTAGTGCTGTATTAATATAAGTGTAGTGTGATAATACTACTCCCTTCGGTAAACCCGTAGTGCCTGATGTGTAAATTATCGACATGGGATCCGACTGTACAAGGCTTACTGGTTTAAATATTTTACTATGCGCAAAGCTTGCTTCAATAATTGATGATTTATTCCTAATCATCATTTCTCTTGATAATTCACATTTAATTTTGTCAATATTCTCCTCGAATTCAGTATCGTATATTAGTAATAGGGAATCTGAGTGATTTAATATATGCTTTAAGCTATCTCCTTTAATATGTGTGTTAACAGGAACCATGACTGCACCTAACTTTGCTAATGCAAACCAGATGAAAATAAAATCGGTGTGATTTTTTAATAGCAACGCGACATGACTTCCTTTTTTAAAGCCTTGGGCTGACAATACATGCGCAATTTGTGCAGAGCGCTCGTCTACTTGTTGATATGTAAAACTCTCATTTTTAAATTTTACATAAACCTGATTTGGTTTTCTTATCGCTTGGTGAGTAAGTGCATCAACGATATGATTTAATTGATTATTCTCATCTACCAATGTACTTCGCCTCCAACTAAACGATTCTTTCAATTATTGTAGCGTTAGCCATGCCGTGACCTTCACAAATCGTCTGAAGCCCATACCTTCCACTTGTTCGTTCAAGTTCATGAATTAAAGTTGTAAATAACCGAGTTCCACTTGCACCTAAAGGATGCCCGAGTGCAATTGCACCACCATTAGGATTTAATTTTTCTGGCTTAGCACCAGTTTCTTTTAACCACGCCAATGGTATCGATGCGAAAGCCTCATTGACTTCATATATATCAATATCATCTATTGATAGACCCGTTCTCTTTAATATTTTTTCCGTTGCAGTTATTGGTCCCGTTAACATAAGAGTTGGATCTGAGCCGATAACAGTCCTTGCTAAAACTTTAAATTTTGGATTTAATCCGAGGTCAATTGCTTTTTGTTTTTCCATTAGCAAAACTGCTGATGCGCCATCACTTATTTGACTTGAATTTCCTGCATGTATCTTACCACCCTCTTTAAAAACAGGTGATAATGTACTAAGTTTCTCTAAACTAGTATTGAACCGAGGGCCAGAGTCTTGAATAATTGTTTCCCTTTCTCCAGCCTGATTCAAAACTTCAACTGGCAAGATTTGTGTCTCAAACCTTTTTTCATTTATTGCTCTTATTGCTTTTTGATGACTCTCATATGCGAACTCATCCATTTCTTCCCTTCTAATCTCCCATTTTTCGGCAATCCATTCAGCTGACAAACCTTGATTTGTCATTTTAAATTGAGAGGTTAAATTAGGATGGAAATTAACTGGACCTAGAAAGTTTGAAAACATAGGGACTCTAGTCATATTTTCGATACCCGCTGCAATTACAACATCCATATCACCACTTAGAATAGCTTGAGACGCAAAATGAATGGCTTGTTGACTAGATCCACATTGCCGATCTACTGTAGTACCTGGAACTTCTATCGGAAAGCCCGCAAGTAGACTTGCTAATCTTCCAATATCTGCAGCTTGTTCCCCAACTTGAGTAACACAACCCATAATAACATCTTCAATCATTTCCGCTTCGATACCTGCTCTTTTCACAACTTCTTTTAATACAGAAGCAGCTAATTCATCGGATCGAATATTACTAAACACGCCCCCTTTTTTTCCTAAAGGCGTACGTACTGCTTCTATAACTACAACTTCTCTCATATTAACAAACCCCTATCTTTTTAAAATCGTTATTGCGCTCGCTGCGTTTTCACGTCCTAAAAATCCACCAGCATTTTCAGCCAGAGCAACCTTCGCGCCTTTTATTTGTCTAGGCCCAGCTTCTCCCCTCAATTGAAATACCAATTCACATATTTGACCAATACCAGTTGCTCCAACAGGATGACCTTTTGCTTCAAGTCCGCCACTTGTATTCACTGGCTTTGAACCATCTAGATAAGTTAACTTATCTACTATTAATTTTGCTGCATTTCCATGTTCACATAACCCGAGCTCTTCATAGGTCATTAACTCTGAAGAAGCTGCCGCATCATGTATTTCAAAAACATCAATATCCTCTGGCCCTATACCAGCCTCTTTATATGCTGCTTTTCCAGCCCCTTCTATGAGGCTTGGTTCACCCACTTCACGTTTTTGAACGTTGAGCATAAGGATTAAGACTTCCATTTGTGTGGTTTTTTGATGCAACCATAGCTAAGTGTTCTTTTGTAACTCCAGATTGATACATAAATTTCCGAGCGATAGAGGCATAGACATCCATCGTCACACTATGTGCCCCTGTTGATTGGTCTAAAATATGCTTCATTTCTTCCACATCTAAACCACCTTCGAACGACTTAAACATAATATTTCGATCTTCATGTGTCATTTTTTCAACACCAAGCACTAATACGCAATCGTACATACCAGCCTTTATACCAATTGTAGCTAAATGAAGCGCTGTTGAGGAACTTGCGCACGCATTCTCAATATTAAATATTGGGATTCCGCCGATACCAGCAGACTTTAAAACAACTTGTCCTCTAATCGTTTCTTGACCTGTAACAACTCCAGCTACCGCATTGCCAACATAAGCTGCTTGAATAGCTTCCTTTTGGATTCCCGCATCATTTAAAGCTTTATTAACAGCCTCGGTTCCAAGATCTTTTAAGCCTCTATCAATAAATTTACCAAACTGTGTCATACCTACACCTGCAATTACGACTTCATTCATTAGGTAACCTCCAATTCATACTTTCTGTCTTAAAAGTAATTTAATCAAAAAGAACAGGTAAGCTCTTCAACGCTCGACTGATAATAATAGGTTGCCATTCTACGTCATTCGTTTCTAAACGAATGGTTGGGAAACGCTTTAAAACTTGATTAATGGCGACCGAAGCTTCTAATCTCGCTAGGGGAGCACCTAAACAATAGTGAATACCTTTACCAAAGCCTAAATGGTGATTTGGTTTTCTCGTAATATCCAACTCATCTTCATTATCAAAGACTTCTGGGTCACGATTTGCTGCAATTTGCATTAATAGTAATCGTTGTCCTTCTTTTATTCTTTTTCCATTTATGACTACATCTTTTTTTGCCACTCTCATAATAGCCTTACTTGGCCCATCATAGCGAAGTAATTCTTCAATAGCAGTGTCAATGAGTGAAGGGTTGTTTTTTAAGAGCTTCAGTTGTTCTGGATTGGATATCAAAGATAGTAAACCATTCGCAATAAGGTTAGTCGTTGTCTCGTGCCCACCGAAAACAAGTAACGTACACGTTGCAATAATTTCATCTTTTGAAAGAGCATCGCCTTTTTCTTTCGCATTTACTAGGGAGCTGATTAAATCATCTTTCGGATTTTTCAACCGATCATTAACAACATCACCTAAATATGAGGCCATCTGTTGCATCCCTTTTTGTGCCCTTTCATGTCGATCTGAATCTTTTACTGCGCCAAAGACAAGCAATAATAAATCATCAGACCATTGCTTTAATAGACCTCTATCTTCATCAGGTAAACCTAACATTTTAGAGATTACGAGGATCGGTAATACAAAAGCATAATCACGGATCACATCCATCTTCTTAGCACTCTCAACTTGATCTAATAAGTAATCCGTAACTTCATACATAAATGGGCGCATTTCTTCAACCGCTTTCGGTGTAAATGCTTTATTCACTAACATTCGAATTCGAGTATGGTTTGGAGGATCATTAAACACCATCCATTTCGATAGGATTTCAAAGGTCGACACCATGTCTAAAACCTTTTCTTTTGACATGCTTTTAGATGGTCTAATTCGTTGTGACGTTAAACCTGGGTTTAGTAATGCTTCATTAATATCGTGATAACGAGTCAAAATCCAACCATCCCACTTATCACTCCAATAAACAGGATCTTCCGTACGTAGCAAATGAAAGTACGGATATGGGTTTTTCACCACTTCTGGTGCTAGTAAATCATCATGGATCGGCATCAATACTTCCTCCTTTTTATGAAAGTTAAAATCATAAAGACTTTACAAAATACAATCTGTTTTCAAAGATGGAAAACTATTACTTATACTTTCCTCGGTAACACGTAAATTTTGTAAGGCAATAGGTAATATTGAGATAATATCACTATGATTCCTTGGAAGATTAGCTAGTTTTTCGATTATCAACGACTCTTCTTGCTTTAAAAATCGTTTCTGGCAGTGAACCTTGTTCAATTAACTCTACGCCAATTCTTATCCCGAGTTTTGTTTTGAACAACTCTTTTGCTTCGTTTTCCATTTGTAATCTTTGATCCTCTCTTCTTTCATTCTTATATTCTATCTTCACTAGCATTTCATCTAATGCACCCTTTTTGTCTACGATGATCTGATATTCAGCACTACTCCAACTTAATGATCTAACAATATTTTCAATGGCACTTGGATAAATGTTCGTACCCCGAATGACGAGCATATCGTCTAAACGACCTAACACACCATGTGGTAAACGAGGATATGTTCTACCGCACGAACACGGTTCATCCGTCATAAAGCTTTCATCGCCAGGCCAAAACCGGATCATTGGCTGAGATTGTCTCCATAAGTGTGTGTAAACTATAGCTCCACGCTCACCCATAGCAATTGGTTGATGAGGGTCGTCCCCACTAACAATTTCAGTAAAAACCTCATCTTGATAAAGGTGAACACCTGATTGAGACTCACAAGCTGTACTTGTCATAAATGGATACATTTCAGATGTAGACCCTGCGTCATGAAGACTAGCATTCCAACCATTTGTTAATATTTCCTTAGTATGAGGTAAAGAAGCACCAATTTCTCCACCAGCGATCAGTCTAGTAACTGAACTTTCCTGTAAATCGATTCCTTTTTCCTTCGCCTTCATAAGTAAATGCATGCAATAAGAGACAGTCCCCGAAAAAGTCGAAGGTTTAATTCTCTCAATCAAATCTAAATGTTTATCTGATTCAATCGCTCCTAATGGAAAAATGGTTGAACCTATCCTTTCTGCACCTTGTAAAACACCCCATCCCCCAAAGAATAAAGAAAAGGGGAAACCTATTTGAATAACATCATCAGGTCTTAGTCCAGTGGACCACATGGCCATTGCATGAATTTCAGCCGCACGTTCCCAGTCCTCTTTACTTACTTGATAAAAAGTAGGTGTTCCAGATGTGCCACTTGAACCTTGTATCCTTGCAATCTCATTTGATTTAAACGGTCCAGCATAACTTCCGAAAGTCGGGTTTTCCAATTGATCCGCTACAAGCATCTTTTTAGTAATAATGGGAACTTTCCTTGAAAAGTCTTCAATTGTTTTAACATCAGAAGGCTTAAAATTATGATTATCATAATGTTTTCGATAAAAAGGTAATGTGTGATAGACGTAATCTAATTGTTTTTGTATTCTGTTTAATATGATTTCATTTCTTTTTTCGGGATCTAATGTTTCTCTCTCCTCGTTCCAATATTTTTGGTATCCTCTTTGGTCCATCACTTTTGTCATTTATCATTCCTCCTAAAATATGATAAAAACAAATAAACATGTTTTTATTTAGAGAACTAACTAATTTAATGTTATGAATATTCAGAATAATAATTACACACTTAAATGTTATGTTTTACAATGTAGGAATTAAGAGAAAAGTTAGAGAGAGGGACTAAAAAGGCAAAGTATTAGACCCTCAACTCTTTTCTATGGTTGCTAATAAAAAGTAACAACTATATTTCATGTAAAAGTGAGGGTCCCCTAACTTACGAGATACTTATATGAAAAGACAACTAATGTTATGAGAAGTTTTTTTGAACTAAGAGATAATGGTAAATAATTTTTATTCTAGTACAAATGATTGTTGACTAATATTCTATTCTTTAGCTTAAATTGCCGATTACATCGCACTAAATCCACCATCAACCATTAAAATATTTCCAGTCACATACCCACTTGCCTCTGAAGCTAAGAATACAGCAGCACCTTTTAAATCATCTTCTGAACCAAATCGGTTTAATGGTGTATGAGCTAGTATTGCCTCGGCATTTTCTTCCATTAAACCTTTTGCCATTTTTGTAGGGAAGAAACCTGGTGCAATGGCATTTACATGAATATTATGTTTACCCCATTTAACAGCAAGATCCTTCGTAAATGTAATGACAGCCCCTTTACTTGCATTATAACCAACTGCATCCATTATATCCTCACTAACTCCACCGAGGCCTGCAATAGAAGCGATATTAATAATTTTCCCAGATTTTTGTTTGATCATCTGTTTTCCTACAGCTTGTGACATTAAAAAGATACCCGTCACATTTACATCCATTACCCTGTTCCACTTATCTAATGGTAAATCCTCGAGAGGTGCCCCCCATGTTGCCCCACTGTTGTTAAATAATATATCTATTTTTCCGAACTCTTTAATTGTTTCTTCCACTACGTTATTTATATCGTCTGGATTTGTAACATCACACTTTATTGCTAATGATTTTACACCTAGTTCGCGTAGTTTTTGACTCGTTCTTTCGCAATCCTCCACCTTTCTTGAACAAACAACAACATCTGCTCCGAATTCGGCAAGGGAAATGGCTAGTTGTTCACCTAAGCCACGTCCTCCTCCAGTTACAATTGCGGTTTTGCCTGTAAGATCAAATAGCTTCTTCGTGTTCATAAAGTAATCCTCCGTATCTTAGTTTAATTGATAGAATTTTCGTATTTTAGTAATAAAATGAAACTCCTATCAGTGAGGGTCTTCCACTTTCCTTACTAATTGTTATTGAAGCCCACACGATGTAAATAGACATTGCCACAGGACGTTGCGCATTTAGTCTGCGTTCATTTACCTGTTAGTGGCAGTTTATCCCCCACTTATCCTTCTTTGATCCCTCGAAGTCTTGGAGTGGGGGTGTTTCTTCCAGTTGTATCAGGATAATTCTGTTGGCGCTTAATTAGGAATAGTTAAAACAATCTTTCCAAATTGGCTTCCCTTTTCCATTTGTTGATGAGCTTCATCTACCTGTTCAAGCGGATAAACTTGATCTACTACTGGCTCAATTTCATTTTTTTCATAAAGAGCCAACATATCAGCAAACTCTTTAGGCGTCCCCATTGTAGACCCCATAATCGTTAATTGTTTAAAGAAAATTCTTGGCATAACTACATTATTTACAGCACCTAGTGTTGCTCCAAAAGAAACAATTCTACCACCTGGTTTTGCTAAATTAATTAAATCATTAAAAGTGTCTCCACCAATACTATCTATTGATAGGTCGGCTCCTCCTGATAGCTTCTTCAATTCTTTTACCCAATTTTCATTGCGATAATTAATACCACCAGCAGCACCTAATTTTATTGCTTTTTCAATTTTTTCATCACTACTCGATGTAACATATACCTTAGCACCTAATGCTACAGCTATTTGTAAAGCAAAAGTTGCTACTCCACCACCAATCCCAGGAATAATGACGGTTTCACCTTCTTTTACCTGACCTTTTGTCACAACTGATCGGTATGCAGTTAGTCCAGCTAACGGCAACGCAGCTGCGGCTTCCCACGAAAGGTACTGTGGCTTTTTGAATACATTTTCAGCTGGTATTTTAATGTATTGTGCATAAGTTCCATCTATAGGCACTCCCAAAACAGAAAATGTTGGTTTTGGAAAATCAGGGTTATCGCCCCATCCCATGGCAGGGTTAATCACGACCTCATTACCAACTTCAAAACCTTGAACGCCTTCACCTAGTTCTGCGATAGTACCTGCACCATCTGCTCCAGGCGTAGAAGGTACTTGGATTCCTGGATACATTCCATAGCGAATGAAAATATCTCGACGATTTAGTGCAGCCGTCCGTAATTGAACCAATATTTCTCCAGGTCCTGGTTTAGGCATTGGAACTTCTTCTAAATATAATTCAGCTTTTTTTTCTCCAGGATTCACCTTATCTTTTAATACAATAGCTTTCATAATATACCTCCAGATTTCACTAGTATTTTATATACTACCTAAGGATACTAGGTAGGAATAATGATAGTTGTGGGAATAAAGTTACAATCAATAAAACAACTAATAACGCACTAAAAATGGGGAATAAATACTTAAAGGTTTTTTCGAAAGAAATGCCTGCCATTCTTGAAGCGATAAATACATTAACTCCCATAGGGGGTGTTAATAGACCTAAGGTTAAATTTATACAAACAATGATACCGAAATGCATCGGATCTACACCCAAACTCATTACAATCGGTAGAAGTAACGGAACAAAAATCATGAGTGCTGCAATCGTTTCCATTACCATACCAACAATGAGTAAGAAGACATTAATAATTAATAAAATCACAATTGGATTACTTGAAATTCCACTAAGCGTCTCTGATAAAAACTGAGGAATTTGTTCTAAAGATAACACTCGACCAAAAAACGCTGCAGCACCTACTAAGATTAAGACTCCACCACTCACAGCTGATGTATGCATAAAGATCCCAGGAACATCTTTAAAGGTAATTTCTTTATGAACAAACAAACTAACTACAAGACTATAAAAAACAGCGACAACAGCTGCTTCTGTCGGTGTGAAAATTCCACCATAGATACCACCTAAAACAATTACAGGCGCTAATAAAGCAAACTTTGCATCATAAAACGCTTTTAACATTTCTTTAAAAGTACTTTTTTCACCGCCAACATATCCTTCTTTCTTACAAATAAAATAATTGACGATTATTAATGCTATACCAATGAGGATCCCAGGAATTATACCTGCAATAAATAATCCACCAATTGATACACCAGACATGACTCCAAATAGGATAAACAAAATACTCGGTGGAACGATAGGACCCATAGATCCAGCACTAGCCACGAATGAAGCGGCATATGGTTTCGAATACCCTCTATTAATCATATACGGAAGCATAATACCACCAATAGCAGCTACTGTTGCAGGACCAGATCCTGAAATTGCTGCGAATATGAAACTAGCGATTACTGTAATAATTCCTAGACCACCAGTGAAAGAGCCAACGAGTTTTTCTGCAAATAGAACTAAACGTTTGGCAATTCCACCTTTACTCATAATTTCACCAGCTAATATAAATAAAGGAATAGCGATAAGAGGAAAAGAATCACTAGCACCAAATGAAGCGGTAATAAATAGGTTTAATGTAGCGAGATCATTGATGATAAGGACAACTAAACTTGAAATACCTAAGGCGATAGCCACCGGCATATTAGTTGCAATTAATAGGAAAAAAATTACAAATAACATTAGAAAACTTATTAGCAAGTGACTCACTCCTCCGTCGGATTCAATAAATTATCATTCTTAAAGTCTCGATAACCTTGTTGTAATAATCTTAATGCCATAAGAGTATAACCGATAGGAATGGAAATATAGATAATACCTAGTGGGATGCGCATCGCTGTCGATATATTCCCTGTACCGCTTAACATATTGATACTATACTTGAAACCAATATAAGCAATAAAAATAGAGAAAAGGAACCAAAGAATATTACCCGTTAACTCCAGGTATGGCCTTACTTTAGTTGGAAATGCCATTTTCAACGCTTCAATTCGAATATGCGTTTTTTCGATAAGGGCATAACTTGATCCAATAAAGATAAACCAGATAAATAAATACCTGGCTAATTCCCCAGACCATCGAAAAGAATTACTAAATACATATCTAGCAACGACTTCCATCCCCATAATGATCGTAATAGCAAAAAGTAAGAGGAAACAAATATAGCCTTCAATAGGTACCTTTTTTTGTTCAGTTGTCATTTCATATTTCCCCCCTATGTAATTAAATTTTATGAAAGCAGGCTGACACAAAGTGTCAGCCACCTCCACAGATGTTTCAATTGATGTAGTTCACTATGCACTATCCTGCTGTTATCATTATTTGCCTAACAATTCCAATGCTTTTTCATAAACATCTGCACCAGCTAAGTCAATGTTCTTTTCAATTGCTGGTTGAACACTTTCACTAAACACTTGGAATTCTTCAGGTGTTAATTCATAAACCTCTACACCTTCTTCTTTAAGTTTCTCAATTGCTGTTACTTCATGCTCTACAACTAAATCTCTTGAAAATTGGATCATTTCATCCGCTGATTCTAGTAAAATGGCTTGTAAATCTTCAGGAAGTCCTTCAAAGAAATTTTCATTAATTACTAGCACGTATGGAATTAAAACGTGATTTGTAACCGTTAAGTATTTACTTACTTCAAAAAATTGAGAGTCGTACATAAGTGGTAATGTTGTTGTTAAACCATCAATTGTACCTTGTTGTAATGAAGTGTATACTTCAGCGAAAGTAATTGGCGTAGGGTTTCCACCCATGACTGAAATGGTATCCATAAATAATGAAGATTGTGGAGTTCTAATATTTAACCCATTCAAGTCACTCGGTTGTTTAATTGTATGGTTACTATTAAGTAAAGAAAGTCCACCAATATCGTAATAACCTAAAATTTTACCACCAGTTGCCTGTTCGAAAGACGCTGTAAGTTCTTGTCCAAGTGGTCCTTCTGCGACTTCATAAAAATCATCTCGTGTATCATATAAGAATGGAAAATCATAAATGTTAAAACCATCCACTCCCCCAGCTTGCGCCCCAACAAATGAAGGCATTCCGATCATTTCAACTGAGCCGTCATTCAGCAATTGAAGATCTTCTTCATTGGAAGCAGAAAGTGTACCATTTAAATACAAGTCAACCTTTAATCTTCCATCACTTTTTTCTTCAGCTAATTCTTGAAACTTTTTAAATCCGATAGCAACAAAGTTTTCCTCATTTACAACAGCAGGAATACGAATAGTATATGTTTCTTCACTTGCACTACCATTTTCGTTTCCATTTCCGTTATCGGATTGACTCGAACCAGTTTCTGAAGACCCACCACAACCTGCTAATACGAGCATAAGTGCGAGAATTGTTGTTATTAAAAATCCATTGAGTTTTTTAATATTCATTATTTTTCCCCCTAAAAAAGTTTAATAGTTCCAATTTAACTTAGTTTAAATACGCAGGTTACAGTAAACGCTTTCATTTTATTTTTAATGATCATATGCAAACTACTTTCCCTTGTGTATTCACCCCCTTTAATCAAATACTTTGTTGTTAAAATTAAAACATACTTTAAGTTTAACAAAAATTACAATAATTTGTAACAAAAACTAGAAATACAGATACAACATTGAAAATATTCAGTATTATTTGAATTTATGTTCAAATTGTATCTGTAAATTCTACATTAGTCAATAATGTTTTTCTATTTATTAAAAATTAATGTAAGATATTCTCATATAGTTGAACAAACACTAAAGTGCTATTTTAATAACATTAAGGGAATAATCGTTTTCCTGACTTTTCATCTGAAACTGTTATTGCACTAACTGGACATGCTTCTGCTGCATCTAATATACTTTCGACGGTATGTGACTCAATGTCTTTTACTTGAGCTTTTCCATCGCTTAATTGGAATAACCCTTTTGTCGTATACATACACGACATAGTCCCCATACATTTTGAACGATCCACTACAACACTAATCTTCTTTTCCATCCTTTACGCCCCCCCATTGTTTTCACTAACCAAATAGGTAAGATAAAACTAATATAATTTAACGTTTAAATGTTTTAAGCCTCTATTAACAAATGTCGGTTGCCATTCCACTTTCTCATCTAGTACTTGATAATTTGGAAATGCTTCTATAAATTTAGCTAAAGCAATTCGTCCTTCTTGTACAGCTAATGGAGCGCCTAAGCAATAATGGATTCCTCTTCCAAATCCTAAATGATGGTTTGGGTTACGTGTTATATCAAATTGATTAGGTCTTTCAAATGCATTAGGATCTCTGTTTGCAGAAGCTTGGACTAACAAAATTTTGTCTCCTGTCTTAATATGTTTATCCCTAATAACCACATCTTCTTTTGCAACTCTAACCATAGCTTTACTTGGACCGTCATAACGCAAGATTTCATCGACTGCAGTATTAATTAATTCTGGTTTTTCTTTTAATAGTTCTAACTGGTCTCTATTATTGTGAAATGCCAATAATCCATTAGCTATTAAATTTGTTGTTGTTTCATGGCCACCAAAAACAAGTAACGTACAAGTTGAGATCACTTCATCGTCGGTTAATTGATCTTGATCTTCTGAAGCTTGAACGAGAGCACTGATTAAATCATCCTTAGGATTAACTCTTCTGTCCTGTATAATTTTCTTTAGATAATCTACCATTTCATCCATACTTTGTTTGGCAACTTCATGTCTATTCTCTACGTCTGCTGCACCAAATACTAATAACATTAGATCGTCTGACCATTTTTTTATTAAATTACGATCTTCTTTAGGAACACCTAATAAATCAGAAATGACCATTATTGGTAGGATGCTAGCATAACTTTGTAGTATATTCCCTTCAGGTTTCGTACGAATTTCATTTATTAAATAATTAGCTGTCTCTTCTATATTAGGTAATAATTTAGTAATCGCTTTCGGTGTAAATGCCTTCATCATCAACATTCTAAGTCTTGTATGCTTCGGCGGATCATTGAATACTAACCAATTAGAAAGAATTGCATACGTAGAAGACATTTCTTGTTTCTTTTCACTTCCCATTCCTTTTGAAGGTCTAACTCTTTCAGATGATAGTCTTAAATCTTGAAACCCATTCCTTACGTCTTCATAACTAGTAAAAATCCAGCCATCCCATTGTGCATTCCAATAAATGGGATCATTTTGCCTTACTACTTCATAGTAAGAATATGGATCAAGAACTACCTGTGGATGTAATAAATTATTATCAATTGTTTGCATGTTTTTTTACTCCTTCCATACGACAATTATTAAATTTACGTTTATTTATTGAATATTAGTTCACTCGATTATAATCTTTTTCATCAGATAATTCAATATATTTAAATGAAATATTAAACTTGTGTTCAATTTTTTATTTAAATTTACTGTTTTATGATATAATTCTATTTAATATCTGAACTAATTTTTAAAGATTAAACGAGGTGAATATATGTCATTGCACAAACAAAAAGTAGAAATGAAGAAAAAAGAAATTATTCGCTCTGCGGCAAAAACCTTACAAGAAAAAGGTTTTCATGGTACAACGATGGAAGAAATCGCGGCTCAACTATTAATGACAAAAGGTTCCTTATACCATTATTTTAAAAATAAAGAGGATTTGTTGTATCATTGTCACAAGATTATTCTCGAAATTAGTATTAAAAAAATTGAAGAAATTTTAGAAACAGAGCAAAGTAATACTAATAAGATAGAAGCCATTATTCGTTTTCATATTAATTTGGCCATCGAGGAAAATGCGATGTTTGGTTTAATAGACAACCCTGAACATACATTTTCAAAAGAAAATTTTGAAAAGATTAGGAAACGACGTTCTTATTATTCAAGGTGTATTGATAAAGTAATAGAACAAGGTGTAGAAAATGGAGAATTTCGAAATATTGATATTAAGATGAGTCGTTTCATTATTTTAGGTTCACTAAATTGGATACAACAGTGGTATAACCCTCAAGGAAATCGATCTCCCGAAGAAATTTCAGAATACTTCGTCAATAAACTATTACAAACATTAAAGTAACATTTATCATTATTTGATCAATATAGGCTGTCCACTTAAGTGCCCTCCTTACATGATGGATCACATCATAAGCGAAGGAATTGGGTATTTTAGTTAGGACAGCCTCATTTAGTTTTTGTAAAATGTAATTCTTATATTAAATTAAGTTCTTCCGTAAATAAGTCTTTTACAGAAATCACATACAAATTGGTTACCGCTTATCTACTACTCTCTTAGCTTTAAATATCGTTTCATCAAGTATTCCTGTTTCAACAACTTCTACTTTTACACGAATTCCTAGAGTTACTTTTAATTTCGCCTCAGCTTCTTTTTTCCAAACATCTAATTTACTTTCCTCGTACATCCGTTTGTTACATTCTATGGTAATTGTAATCTCATCCAGTTCTCCATTCTTTTCTACAATTATTTGAAACTCAGGACCGCTCCAATTAAATGAACGGACAACATTCTCAACAGCACTCGGATAAATATTTGCACCTCTAATAATTAACATATCATCTAGTCGTCCTAGTACTCCTTCTGGAAGCCTCGGATACGTTCTACCACAGGAACACACCTTATCATCCATATAACTTTCATCCCCACTCCAGAAACGAATCATCGGTTGCGACTTTCTCCATAAATGAGTGTAAACGATTGCCCCTCTCATTCCATTTGGTACTTTTTCATTTGTGTTATCTCGATGAACAATCTCTCCATAAACCTCATCCGTGTACACATGTACACCTTGATGTGCTTCACATTCAACATTCGTTTGGAATGGATACATTTCTGAAGTTGAAGCACAATCATGAACGCTAGCTCCCCAACCTTCTTCTAAAGCCCTTTTTGTATTTGGGAGAGAACCTCCAGCCTCACCACCAACGAGTAAACGTTTAACCGAGCAATTAGCCATATCATAGCCTAACTCTCTCCCTTTTTTGGCAAGATGAAGGCAATATGAAGGAGTAGCAGAAAAAACAGTTGGGCGAATTTTAAATAACAATTCTAGTTGCCGCTCTGTTTCCATTGGTCCTGTTGGAAATGCAGTAGCACCTATTCGTTCAGCCCCTTGTAAAACTCCCCAGCCGCCGAAAAAGAGCGCAAACGGGAAGGCAATTTGCATAATATCATTTGGACGAATACCAGCAGCCCACTGAGCCATTGCATGAACGTCTGCTGCTCTGTTCCAATCATCTTTACTTACTCGATAAAAAGTAGGTGTTCCTGATGTTCCACTTGATCCGTGTATTCTAGCAATTTCATCCTCAGAGAAATTCCCTGCATAACTACCAAATATAGGATTTTCTTTTTGATCAGCTACTAACATCTTTTTTGTAATAATTGGAACTTTCGTTGTGAAATCATCTAACGTTTGCACGTCGGAAGGTTTAAATCCATGTGCATCGTAGTGTTTTCGATAAAAGGGTAGTTCGTTATAAACATATTCTAACTGCTCTTGAATTCTACTAAGGATGATTTGATCACGCTCTTCCTTTGACCTTGTCTCTCGCTCTTCATCCCAAAACTTCTTGTAAGTAGACTTATTTTTTAATTGCATTAACAATCCTCCCTAAATCATTGTTCAATAATTAACTAATAATTCTACGTTAATTATATTTTAAACATTTGTAATTATCAATAAATATTAATTTTATAGGAGAAACCTTTTTATTAACAACATTCTATTGATTTTATATAATATTAAAAATATAATAAAAATTAAACAATAATTCAATTTAATACTATTTATTTAATGTAGATGGAGGTTTTTATGAGAAAAGTAGTAGTCGCTGGTGTAGGTATGGTACCTTTTGGTAAATATCTAGATCGAAATTTAAAGTCTCTTAGTAAGGAAGCAATTGACAAAGCTTTACTAGATACTGGTATTACCAAAAATTCCATTGAAGCTGGCTATGTTGGGAATTCCGTTGCTGGAGTAATCACTGGGCAAGATACGATTAGAGGTCAAGTTATTCTAAATAGTTATGGTTTAGGAGGAATTCCTGTATTTAACGTTGAAAATGCTTGTGCGAGTGGATCCACTGCATTTCACTTAGGATGGTTAGGAGTTTCCTCAGGGATGTATGATTGTGTATTAATTCTTGGAGTGGAGAAAATGACACATCCTGACAGAAGTCAAACGTTTAAAGCATTCCGCGGTGGAGTTGATGTCGAGGCAATGGCAGAAGAAATTAGTAATGAAGACACTTCAAAAAGTGTTTTTATGGACATCTATGCTGACTTTGCTAGAAACTTTATGGATAAAAGTGGATTAACAAAATCACACTTAGCAAAAGCAGCTGTCAAGAACCATTATAATGGAAGTTTAAATCCCTATGCGCAGTATCAACAACCACGAACTTTTGATGAAATTATGAATGATCGATTAGTTTCCGAACCTCTTACTAGGATGATGTGTGCTCCTGTGAGCGACGGTGCAGCTGCCTGTATCCTATGTTCAGAAGAATTTTTAAAAAAACATAGCAATAAATCCCCTATTTATGTTGAAGCAACTGTGACGAAATCTACAGCAGTTAAAGGAGATGACCGCCAAGGAGTCGTTGCATTTGCTGGGCAAGCAGCCTATGAATATGCGGGGATCGGCCCTGAAGAAATAGATTTATTTGAAGTTCACGATACGACAATTGCAGCTGAACTTATGGCTTATAACTCTTTAAACATCTGCTCTCTGGATGAAATCGGTCATTGGATTGACCACGATTACACAACCATTAATGGTAAAAAACCTGTGAATGCTAGTGGCGGATTAATCACAAAAGGGCATCCACTAGGGGCTACTGGAGTAGGTCAAATCGTTGAACTTGTATGGCAATTAAGAGGCGAAGCAGGCAAAAGACAACTAATTAAACAACCAAAAACCGCTTTAGCACAAAATGCTGGAGGTATTTTAGGAACTGAAAATGCGGCTTGTGCTATTACAATCTTAAAACGTTAATATAAAATGAGGAGGCGTTTATTATAGGTACTCAAAATTTATTCATAACAGGTGGTAACAAAGGTTTAGGACAAAGCATTTCTATGAAATTTGCGAAAGAAGATTATACAGTTTATATTAACTACAATAGTGATGACAAAAAAGCAATGGAAACAAAGCAATTAATTGAAGATAAAGGTGGAAAAGCAGTTCTATTACAAGCGGACATCGGAAACAAAACCGATTTAAAAAACATGCTAAATTCTCTCCCTCCTATTGATGTATTTATTCATAATGCCGTTTATGCCAAAACATCAAAAATTGAGTCTATCAACGACGACGAGTGGGAAAAATCCATTGCTGTTAACGTAACTCCACTCTTAAAGATTAGCCAATCCGTCTTCCCATCAATGAAGGAAAAAGGATATGGTCGCATCTTTGCAATCTCGAGTTTAGGAGCTAGTCGTGCAGTTCATAGTTACACTAATATTGGTGTTGCTAAAGCAGCAGAAGAAGCAATGATCCGATACATTGCGGGCGAATGGGGTAAATACGGGATTACTGCAAACACGATTTCTCCTGGTTCAATGGATACAGAAGCATTTCGATCGGTTTTTGGTGAAAAAGCTGATGAACGGTTAGATTATGTCGCTAAAAGAAGCCCTTTGAAAAGAATTGTCTCTTTTGACGAGGTTTCAAACTTAATTTACCGTTATTGTCAACCTGAACTAGCCATGATTACTGGGCAAAACATCCGAATTGACGGTGGTTATTCTTTACTATCTTAAAATATCAGTAGTTAAGTTAACTATAAGTACTTTTATAAAGGTCAGCAAAAGGC
The DNA here is from genome assembly GCF_002019605.1 of Alkalihalobacterium alkalinitrilicum. Taxonomy (NCBI): domain Bacteria; kingdom Bacillati; phylum Bacillota; class Bacilli; order Caryophanales; family Bacillaceae; genus Alkalihalobacterium; species Alkalihalobacterium alkalinitrilicum. The sequence goes on from NZ_KV917368.1 coordinate 1,473,073, forward strand.
GGAGTGATTACACTCCGCCTTTTCTTTTAGAATAATTTTTCTTTATTTTGACTTTTTAATGTTTCTGCTAAATCGATAAAATATTGAAGTGATTCAGGGTTACTCATCGAATCAGGATTAACTACTTTCTCAAGGTCAAATCCTAATAACAACTTTCGAATGGGAACTTCCATTTTCTTGCCGTTCAATGTTTTCGGTATTTGATCTACCGCAAAAATCTTATCTGGCATAAAACGAGGTGATACATTCGTTCGAATTTGTTCTCTAATTTTTAATGCCAACTCCTCGGTAAGGACAGTGTTTGAATTAAGTACAACAAAAAGTAGTAATGACGAATTACGCCCCCTAACCTCTAAATCAATAGCCAAACTTTCCATAACTTCGTCTAATACGTCAACTACCCTATATATATCACTCGTCCCTGTACGTACACCTGATCGATTGATCGTAGAATCGGAACGACCGTAAATAATACAACCTCCATCTTCGTCGATTTTAATCCAATCTCCATGTCTCCACACTCCAGCATACGTATTAAAATAACTGTCAAAGTATCTTTTGTTATCATGGTCATTCCAGAAATATAACGGCATCGTTGGCATCGGTTTCGTAATAACTAATTCACCGACTTCATTAATTAATGGTTGCCCTTGTTCATCAAACGACTGAACATGTACACCTAATGATGGCCCTTGAATGACTCCGACTTTAACAGGGACAGTTGGTACACCTCCTACAAAACTTGCACAAACATCCGTTCCACCACTCGTGGAGCTAAGCCAAATGTCGTCTTTTACATTTTCATACACCCACATAAAGCCGCTGTCTGATAAAGGTGCTCCAGTTGAAGAAAGTGCTTTTAATTTTGATAGATCATATTTTTCTTTTGGTTTTAAGCCCAGTTTTAGACAGTTCATTAAATATGGTGCGCTCGTACCAAAAAACGTTATTTCAGCATCTTCCGCTAACTCCCACAATGTATCCATACTCGGATAGGACGGACTCCCATCATAGAGAACAATCGTCGAACCAGCGAGTAATCCCCCAACAAGTAAATTCCACATCACCCATCCTGTCGAACTAAACCAAAAAATAGTATCGTCAGAAGTAAGGTCTTGTTGAATGAAAAGAGACTTAAGATGTTCTACTACAATACCACCATGCCCTTGTACGATCGGCTTTGGCATCCCCGTCGTTCCAGAAGAATAAAGTATCCATAAAGGATGGTCAAAAGGTACACTTTCAAAAGAAAGTTCCACTTTTTCATGAATCAGATTGTCCCACTTAACGACATTTTCTAATTCTTCATTCGAACAATCATCTTCCATGTAAGGAACTAATACAGTATGCTTAATGGTTCCTAACTCCTTTTGCATTTCTGCAACGACAGATGTTTTATCGAATTTCTTACCATTATATTGATAACTATCAATGGCAAATAAAACAACAGGCTCTATTTGTTTAAACCGATCTATGACACTTCGAGAACCGAAATCTGGAGAGCAACTAGACCAAATCGCCCCAATACTTGCAGAAGCTAAAAAGGCAATAACGGTTTCGGGTACATTAGGCATATAAGCAACTACACGATCTCCCCTGCGAACTCCCATTTCCTTTAAAGAATGGGCAACAGATGCAACCTTGTTTCTAAGTTCTTTCCAACTTATACGACATTCGCGGATATGCTCTGATCTGAAGTAGATCGCGGTTTGATCTTCTTGATATTTTGCAAAAACGTTTTCTGCATAATTCAACCTTGCTCCTTCAAACCATTTAGTACCTGGCATATTACCATCAACTAACACTTGGTTATACGGCTGAGTTGCTTTAACATCGCAAAATTCCCAAGCGGATTCCCAGAAATCTTCAAGTTCATCAACAGACCATTGCCATAAATCTTGGTATCCATTAAATGTTAACCCTCGTTTTTCTTTAAGCCAGTCCATATACTTATACATCATTGAACTTTCAATCTTTTCTTTTGATGGCTGCCAAATGATATCTCCCTCAGAATACGTTTTCACATAAATCATCTCCTTATAAAAAATTAACTTGTATTTTTACTATAATTAACTCAACTTTCGCACCTTGAAAATTGACCTTTGAGTAGGTCTATCAAAGCTTTAAGAACTAGTAATTATGTTACTTGACGAGTGCTTTTAAACAGAAAAAGCACCTGATTCTTTGGTATAGTGGAATTGACTAGAAACCATTACCACAAAGAAGAGGTGCCTTCTCTATGATAAAGGAAAAACACTCGAATGAGCAACTACCAAATGAACTTTCTGCAGTATTCTCTGAATTACAAGTATCAAAACACCTTCGCCAAGCAGGTATTCGAAAAAACTTTGGGTTTTCATGTGCCTATTTGTTTCAGCTTGTTTTTAGTCTGATCTTTCATCAAAAAAATTGGTTTACCCTTGTCACTTCTAAAAAGAGCGAGCGTTATCCAGGCAAAGATACCGTCTATCGTTTTGTAAATCATTCCAAATTTGCTTGGCGGAAATTCCTTTTACTCTTTAGTACAGCTACCATTCAAAAGGTCAGCGTGCTTACATCAAAGGACCGTCCAAAAGTGCTAATTATTGATGATTCTACGTTTGATAGAAATCGTAGTAAGAATGTGGAGTTACTTGCCCGTTGTTTTGATCATGCTTCCTTGAAAATGCGATTTTATAAAGGATTTCGAATGCTTACATTAGGCTGGTCAGACGGTTATACTTTCATGCCGGTTGACTTCTCTTTACTAAGCTCAAAAACTTCTTCTATTAATGGGATCAACGAAGAAATTGATAAACGAAGTTCTGGTTACAAGCGCCGTAGTGAAGCTCTCCAGTCAGCACCTGATCAAATCCCAGCGATGATTGAACGAGCATTATCCAATGGTATCGAAGCCTCTTACGTATTGATGGACACGTGGTTTACTCAACAACCTTTGATTCAGGCGATCGTCGAACAAGGACTTGACGTCATTGGCATGGTCAAAAATGCGAAGCAACGTTATCAAGTTGATGGTCAAATGGTTTCATTAAAAGAACTCTACCGATCCGCGTCGCCCCTTCAAGGAAAGAAAGGGCTTCTTCGTTCCATCACGACGACGATGAAAAACGGCGTATCGGTTAAAGTCGTGTTCGTTCAAAACCGTAATAAGAAGAGTGAATGGCTTGCCATTCTAAGTACAGATTGCACGCTTTCCGAACAAGAAATTGTGCGTATTTACGGCATCCGTTGGGATATTGAAGTGTTCTTTAAGACGACAAAATCGCTTCTTCGCTTACAGAAAGAGTTTCAAGGTCGCTCGTATGACTTACTCATTAGTCATACAACCATTGTTTTTACTAGATATATCGTTCTTTCTTGGCAAAATCGTTGCCACACAGATGAACGCACATTAGGTGGTTTGTTTTATGACCTTTGTGACGAAGTGAATGAACTTGATTGGGCTGTCGCTTTACAGCAATTAATCGAGCTTCTTCAAGATGTCTTAAAGAAATCAAATAAACAAACTCAACAATTACTGAAAAATCAACTATCACAATGGATTGCAGGTTTACCAAATTACATCAGAGCTTACCTCCCTAATCTGGTATGCGAAAGTTGAGTTATTAAGATTAAAAGATGAATAGAAATTTAGGATAATCCCTAATAGTTCCACTCATTAAATAGAAATGCATATATTATGCCAAAAGCATAAAAAATGCACGATTCCCATAGTTTACAAGATTGAAAAAACGTCAATTTAATTAACCTGTATGTATATCAAACAAGTTTCATAGTGAAATGTAGGATTTATGAATTAAATCTGTATAAAGTGGTGATGAAACCTGCTGTACATTTAGTCTTTTTTAGTTTTTTACTTGGAAAATCCCCACATCGGGATCTTTTGTACATTAACGATGTACACTCCTATAATCATGAATAAGGCTCCTATGACTTGGAATATAGTAGGAATTTCATAAAGAACAAGCGCTGAAACAATTAATCCCGAAATCGGAACAAAAAACATGAACACAGACGCTCGACCTCCTCCTATTTCCTTCACCCCATTGTTATAAAATAAATACGCTAATACAGTAGGAAAAACAGCTAAATATAAATTAATCAACCAAAAATTAAAATTAAGACTACCCCAATTCGTGGTTATCAAATTGGGCAAAGCAACCAAACCTATAATAAGAGAACCTATTAACATTCCGTATGCTGTTGCAGGTAAAGGATCCACTCTTTGGAACAAACGCTTTCCTAATATTGTATAAATAGCCCAACATAAAGCGGAACCTAATAGTAATAAAATGCCAAGAAAACGCTGTAGGTGTAGTTGACTTCCATCGAATATGACACTAAAGAATATTACAGTACCGAAAAGAGCTACTGCTATTCCAATCACCTGAATTCTTCGCAATTTTTCATGTAAGAAAAAGGAGGCTAGAATAACTGTAATAACTGGGCTTAAAATTGGAATAATAATACTTCCGTCTGAAGCGTTTGCAAAATGTAAACCCGTAAATAACAACAAATTAAAAATCGTAACGCCTATAAAGCCTGCTAAGATGATTAATTGCCAATTACCTCTTCCAACTTTTCTAGTTGTTTTATTTTTTGTTAAACAATATACAACCATAACTAGCGCCCCTATACCGAATCTAAAGAACGCTGCAACATCTGCAGTAACCGAACTCATAACTATTTTAGTTAGTGGGAAACCACTTCCCCAAAATGCAGTTCCAATTAATAATAATAAAAACGTCTTTACTGGAATTGTAATTGGTAAATCAGCCTTTGCTACTTTTTGTGCAATTTCATTTTCCATTAACCGCACTCCTATTATTTTCTTTATGTAAATGCAACAAAGAAATAGAGATCTTATCGAAAGACTTATTACTTTTTTTTATTAGTAGTAATTTAATTTCACATCTCCATCCTAAAATACCTACTTGATACAAAATAATTATCCCTACCTTAATGTAAGCGTATTCAAAACAAAGTTTAAACATATAATTTTATTTCTATTATTATCATACACCTACTGGTAACTATTAACAATACTTTTGTCTGAATTTTTGAACTATTATTTAATTTTTTTTAAGTACTTAGGCATAATAAAAGGAGAGTATTCTACTCCCCTGTGTTGACAACAATATTATAACCTTTAGATGCTAACGTGTTTTCATAATTACTGACAGAAACGATATAAAAAGTCTCATTGTTATTGGTTACAACTAACTCATCAGGACTTTTATCTACTTTAGCCTCAATTAAACTATCGTAACCTTCTCCCAAAATAGCAGTTAACTCCATTATTTCACCTCCAGACCCAGGTTTTTTGGGAAACAACCTTTAATAAATAGGTTTCCTCCCAGCAAACCCCTCATGCTCACCATGATAATGTGTAACTTTCGACTCGCCTTGTTTCCAACATAAAAGTACATCTTCACCATCAATAATAGCAGGAAAATCTAGCAATCCTAATTCAATTCCTTTTAACTGAACACCCTTTGACTCAATGTTTTTCATATGAAGCTGTGCTTGTAACTCCAAAAACTCAAGCTCACTTTCAAGTGTAAATATACTTTCCGATTTACTTTGGTACTTATGTTCTTTAAGTTGATTTAATTGTTTAAATTTCAGTTGAAAGTTTTTTTGTAATTCTTGAATAGTAACTAATTCTTGTTCTAATAACGGTAGTAATTCATTAGCCTCTTCAACTGTAAAATATTTTTTTGACATTTGCCTCACCTCCTAATACCTTATTATGATAAAGTGTAGCAAATATATTAAGGATATTTATAATTTAAAAGGCTATTATGATTTCATTATGCTCTGAAGTTACCGCCATCAACCACTATGGTTTGGCCTGTGACAAAACTAGCTCCAGTGATAAGTGAAAGTACAACTTCTGAAATATCGTCAGGTGATGCTGGTCTTCCAAGTGGAGTTTCGCTTGAATGTTTTTCTACAAACTCTTCCTGGTTATCCATCCAACGAGTTAATACAACACCTGGCGCTACACTATTTACACGGACTTCAGGTGCAAGGACCCGAGCTAGCGATTTTGTAACACTTATTGCGGCTGCTTTTGATGCAGAATAAGCGATAGAACTCCCAGTCCCATTTAGGCCAGCTACGGAAGTAATATTTACAATTGTTCCTTTGTTTTTCTTTAATTCAGTCGCAGCAGCACGACAAGTATAGAATACTCCTTTTACATTCACATCCATCACTTGATCCCAATGTTCTTCGAGTAATCCTTCTAAATCATCATGAGCTACAAATGTTGTCGCTCCAGCATTATTAACTAAAATATCCAGTCTTCCAAAATGCTCAACGACTGCATTTATCATAGCTCTCACTTGTCGGTCATCATTGACGCTAGCTTGGAAAACGAGACAATCTACTCCTTGATTTCTAACTTCTTCAGCTGTTTCATTTGCTTCCTTTTCAGATCTGGAATAATTCACAACTACAGCTGCACCTCTTTTGGCTAAATCAAGCGCAACTGATCTCCCAATCCCTGTTCCTGCACCTGTAACAAGTGCAACTTTTCCTTGTAGTGACATCATGAAACCTCCTATTATGTATATCGTGCCTCATATTAGTTCGTTAAATAAAAGCATATTCCTGCCCAGAGTACGATTTTGTTGCTATTCTTTTGCCTTATGCACTTTTAACTGCTTTCCTTTAATCTTCGTATTTTTCATTTCTTTAAGGACTAAAAGCCCTTTACCGTTAAGTATTTCTACAAAAGAAGCATTTTCTTGTATGGAGATAATTCCGATATCATCTGCTGTGACTCCTTGAATTTTGGCAATCGTTCCTACAAAGTCAACAGCTCTAATTTTCTTTTTCTTTCCACCATTAAAATAAAGCTTCATAATCTCTTTATTAAAAGTTTCACTCTTGTCTTTTTTATATGACGGAAGAGCAGTTCTTTTTTCGTCAAATTTACTTTTTTTTCTTGCGACATCTTCTTTCGTTGGGACGTCTACCTTAGGTATTTTAAAACCAATATATTGTTCGATTTCCTGTAAGAGGTCGTATTCGAAGGGAGTAATAAATGAAATGGCTTTTCCTACTTTACCCGCACGTCCCGTTCTGCCTGTCCGATGTACATAACTTTCTTTTTCTAACGGTAGGTCAAAATTAATTACATGAGTAATATTTTCAATGTCTATTCCTCTTGCCGCAACATTCGTAGCAATTAAGTATCGAAAGTTCCCCCTTTTAAAATTATTCATAACCGAAGATCGGTCTTCTTGCTTCATTCCGCCATGAATTTTTTCGCAAGGGTAACTAGATCGGTTTAACTCTTGATATACTCCTTCTACTTGTTCCTGCGTACTACAAAAAATGATACAACTATCTGGATTCTCTATAATCATTACATTTTTCAATAACGATAACTTTTCGTCTTCTCTGACTTCCATTAGGGAATGTTCAATAGTATCAGTTGTTAGGCCAGAAGCTTTAATTTCAATATGCACAGGATCTACCATATATTTATGGCAAAGTATTGCAATTTCCTGTGGTAACGTTGCTGAAAAAAGCATAGTCATCCTGCTTTTAGGGAGTTCATTAATAATTGACTCGACTTGGTCGATAAAGCCCTTATTTAACATTTCGTCAGCTTCATCTATGACAAGAAAATTCAATCGTTCTAAATTTAAAGATTTTTTTTGAATATGATCTAACACTCTCCCTGGTGTGCCAACAACAACATGAGTTTTTTGCTTTAGTTCTAATTTTTGTCTAGCAAAAGATTGTTTTCCATAGATCGCATTAGCTTTAATTCGTTTATATCGACCAATATTCGTAATATCTTCTTTCACTTGGTAGGCAAGTTCACGTGTAGGTGAAAGTACCAAAGCTTGGGGCTTATTTTCTTCCCAATCAATTAGTTCACAAATCGGAACGCTAAACGCTGCCGTTTTTCCACTTCCTGTTTGCGATTTTACAACAAGATCTTTTTTTTGTAAGGCAATAGGTATGACTTTTTGTTGCACTTCTGTCGGTTGTAAAAATAGCAAACGATTAAGTGCTCTAGTGATATCAGAACTCAAATTATAATCTTTAAAGCTTTGATAACTCATTTGAAACCCTCATTTATGTATTTGTTTATCCGTCCATTATAAGCAAAACAACAGATCGGTAACTCTTTGATCCATCATACGCTTTCATTATTTGCAAATCAAGACTTAATCAATTTACGACTCTATTTATAATAACTTGCCTTTTTCTAACATTCCTAAAGTTAACCATCTGCACTACGAACTAAAAAGAAGCGTTACATAAAAGTAGCGCTTCTCTACATAGCTTAGTCCGTTATCCTGCTCTCGATATTTGACATCTTTCTTCCCATTTTTTATATTCTTCATCACTAGAGCCCCATTGTAACCATGAAACCATGATTTTTATCTCTTTATTCTTCACTAACCAATATTCCCATCTTTTTTTACTAATGTTCTCGTAAATTCCGCTTTTTCGAATATTACTCATATTCTCCCCCTATGTTGACTTATTTTTTCTGACTTAGAATGACAAATATTTTACGGATAAAAAGATCGTTAATAACTTTCTAATAGTACTTAAATTCTATGTATTCGTTAAAAATCCCTTCTTTTTATTTAAATTTTCCGTATTTTCTGTTATATTTGTTTAAACTTACATAATTAACGCACTTAAATAATTTTCAACAATTTTGTACAAGGGAGGAAATCAATAATGAAAGCAATAATAGTAGAAAAGTTTGGTGGTCCTGAAGTATTGGAATATAAAACCATTGAAAAACCGGTAATTGAACCACATGAAGTGTTAATTCGAGTATCAGCAACAGGGGTTAACTTTGCTGATACAGCAGCAAGACAAGGGAAATATCATGGGTCTGGCAAACCTCCTTTCATACCAGGATTAGACGCTGCTGGTGTAATTGAAGAAGTAGGGTCAGAAGTCCAAAACTTGAAAGTAGGTCAACGTGTAATTTCATTTGTTCATAAAGGTTCTTATGCAGAATATATAGCTGCAGACGAAAAACTCACCTATGTCCTTCCAAACAATGTTGATTTTGATACTGCTGCTGCGGCACCTATTGTTTCATTTACTTCCTACAAACTTCTTGCCGATGTGGCTAGAGTCCAACGTGGTGAAACGGTTCTCATACATGCTGCAGCAGGAGGAGTTGGTACAACTGCCATTCAATTAGCAAAACTATTAGGCGCTGGTACAGTGATTGGTACAGTAAGCAATGAAAATAAAATAGCGACAGCATTGGAAGCTGGGGCTGATCATGTTATCTGTTATGAAAATGAAAACTTCGTAGAAAAAGTAAATCAGGTTACAGGTGGTGAAGGAGCTGATATCATTCTAGACTCTATTTCAGGTTCAATAGCTGAGAGAAGTTTAGAGTGTCTCGCATATTATGGAAGGTTAGTCACTTTTGGGCATGCAGGTGGTATCCCAGCAAACATTAAAACAAGCGATTTGCATTCAAGCTGCCGTTCCGTTCTCGGTTTTAGTTTAGGAACTACTAGAAATAAACGACCGCATCTTTTGCAAGAAACGGCCAATCATGTGCTCGGCTTATTAGCAGATCGACAACTTACAATGAAGATTGGACATCGTTTTTCATTAAAAGATGCTGCAAAAGCTCATGAACTTATAGAAAGTAGAAAAAGCATTGGAAAGATATTAATAGATTTACGCTAAATTTCAGAAAGCGAATTTCAAGAAATAATCTCTCGTTCTGTAGCGTACCATATACGCGAACGTGAAAGATCAATAAATCGTTTTTCATCTTCTAATAGTGCGTCGGCAGCTGCTACACCCTCTTGGGAACGTCGCGGCTCCGCGTGATCCTCTAAGCTATCCCACCATAATTCAGCTACACCATCATAATCTGCAATTTCAGTATTACGAGTAGCACGAATTTTCTCTTGAATTTTTACATTTTCAATAGATGGCTGTTGAATGTATCGACGAATCCTTAATACTTCAGCATGTTTCTTTACAAGAGGCCCATGTATCTCTCTCCAATATTGGTCAAATTCCTCGTGAGTTAAGTGTGGTAATCGGCGTAAACAATAAATAATTTTAAACATGATTTCCCCCTATAAAAGTTAAATTTGTCAATCTCTACTATAAACATTTTACAAACGCCCTATTTGCAAATATTGTAATCTACTTAGAGTCAATCTTGATGTCTTGATGCATAGTGTTTAAATCTAATTCTCTATCGTAGGTTTGTCCACCCAATTCCATAAAACGTTTAATTCGTCTTTTGGCTTCAGGTGTTCTCAACGCCTTACCAAAATAAAATGCTTCCTCTAATAACCCATCAATAGTAGTTGTTTCTTGAACCTTATTAAAGGCTTCCTTTAATATTCCGATTGCTTCAGGAGGATATGAGGCCATCCGCTTTGCCATATTATCAACAAACGAATCCAATTCATCTTTTGGCAGTGCTCGATTTAACCACCCATATTTTTCGGCTGTAACTGCATCATAGTCCATGCCACTTAACAATATTTCTAGTGCCCGTCCACGTCCTGTTAGTTTTGTAAGCCTCTGTAAAGCACCGCCACCTGGTGGAAACCCCATAATAATTTCAAGTTGTGAAAGTATCGTACTATCAATAGCTCCAAACCTCATATCTAAAGCTAATACAAACTCACTACCACCGCCACGAGCTCTTCCAGTAATTTTTGCTATGGTCACTTTATTCATATTACGGAAATTTTCTAATAATTGATGAAATTGAGTTAAAGTTTGAGCTTTCTCTATATCATTAACTGGTCCATGTGGATGATCTAATAATGTAACATCAAAATGCGCTAAAAAATAATCTGGATTTTTACTTTGGAAAACTATGACTTTAACACTATCGTCTTTTGCTAACAATGGTTCGATCCGAAGCAATTCCTTAAAGAGATTTTTATCAATTAAGTTAATAGGTGAATTATTAAACGTAACATAAGCAACACCTTCGTCAATATTCGTCTCAATATATCTAAAACCTTCATACCCCATTTTTTCTTCACTCCACTTCTAAATTCTATTTATGTTATCTGACAAAACTTATTCACAGTTTACTTTTTCTCTTAACAATAATGCTTGTTGTCTACGATTTGAGTAATAAAAATAAAGACCGATTAAAACCGTTAATAGAGCCATCCCTATGAATATATTACTATAGACGGCTACTACGCCTACACTTTTCATAAACGGATTAAGAGAAACACCAACGAAAGAATAATCTAATATTCTCCCTAGAACTGCTCCTCCTATCGCACCAGAGATTAAATTTCCAAGATTATAAATTCCCATCCCAACCCCCATTTGTTCATCTGGTAAAATGGTTGAAACAGCATTTGCCATAGATGTTTGAAAGATTGGAAAAGCAATAAAGTTAATGCTAAACACTAGACTAATAATCCATGGAGCAAAACCGACAAAGCTGGAAAGAAGAAAGGAACCTAATAAAATTAATGTAATAGCAAAATAACCGACGGATTGACTTCCAAAACGATCCGTAAACCCTCCAGCAATACGCCCGACAAGCGCACCAAGGAGAGCTCCTGGAAACATTACCAAACCAATTTGAACGGTGCTCAGTCCATAGACCTCTCTTAATAAAAGTGGAAGTACAAATAAATTGCTAAACATAATTAAAGTTCCAAAAAAACTAGTAATAACCGTCGTTCTATATGCGCTATGCTTAAACATTGAAGGTAAAATTAACGGGAACTGGTAATGAAAAATCCACCAAAAAAATAAACCACCTAAACTAATATTCAACAGTAAATAGACCCAATTAAAAGTAGTTATAAACAACATTAAAAAAGCAACGCTTAAAGCCATTAAAATAGCGCCAAGTACATCTGGCTTTCCGCTTTTCTTTTCTTCTTTTGGTAATAAGGTTCGGATAAAAGGAATTGTAAAGATAACTACAAATGAAAACAGAAAAATATAATGCCAATCTAAAAAGCCTGCAATAAATCCACCTAATACAGGGCCTAAGCCAGCACCAAATGCCATTGTTGAAGAAAAAATACCTAGCATTCGACCTTTTTCATTTGGAAAATAACGAGATGGGATGACAAATACGATGGCAATAACTGCCGCGGCACCACATGCTTGAATCATTCTTGAAATAACAACCATTAAATAATTGGGAGAAAAGAAACCAAATATAGATCCTACGACAAATAAACATATCCCAATCGTTAAAAGATTTTTTATAGGATAGATGTCACCTAGTTTTCCATATAATAAAGCACCTATCGAATATAAAATAATATATCCAGTAACAACCCAACTTACTTGTGAAGGAAGGAGATCAAAGTAATATGCGATATCTGGTACAGAAACCATAAACATTGTCGAATTCATAAGCGAAAATAAGAGTAAAATACTTAGCAAGCTTATAAGCTTTTTTTTATCAGAATTTGATATGTTGTATTGAATATTTTCCGATGGAGTCTCCATTCTACAATACATCTCCTTTAAATCGATGATATATGGGTGATATCATCCGCTAGCAAACTGATAGTAAAGGAATAGGATTTTCATTCTAAAGAAGAGGTAAACCTTAGTGAGGAGGTTAGTTTTTACTATTAATACAAAAACAAAAATAATAAATCTAATAATCCCCAACTCTAAGGTTTACAAATCACTAAACTATAAAGCTCTATTACTTACACTCAAGTAGTTATCTTTACTTAACATTCCGTTTCGTATCATTTTGTCTAAGGGGAACTTTAGATATTTTGCCTGTTGTTGTTTTAGGAAGTTCATCAATAAATTTAAAAACTCGGGGCACCTTATAATTTGCCATACTTTGTTTGCAATAGGTAGAAAGCTCTTCTTCCTTAACTTCCCCTTTAGTGACAACATAGGCTACAATTTCTTCACCAAAAATATCATTTACTTCGCCAATTACGGCACATTCTATGATATTGGGATGAGCATATAAAACTTCTTCGATTTCACGAGGATATACATTGTATCCTCCACGAATAATCATATCTTTTTTTCGATCGACTATGAAAAGGTTTCCACTTTCGTCCTGATAACCTAAGTCACCTGTATAAACCCAACCATCACGGATCGTTTCTGCTGTAGCATCTGGTTTATTATAATAGCCTTTCATAGCGTTCTGACCACGGAAAATAATTTCTCCTACTTCACCTGTTGGGACATCTTGGTCATCAGCAGTAACAAGACGTAATTCAAGACCAGGAACAGGGACACCGACTGAACCGACTACTTTTTCCCCATGAAGAGGTTGACAAGTAATCATAACTGTTGATTCGGTTTGGCCATAGCCTTCAAGTATTTCAACACCAATCTCTTTTTTTATTCGTTCAATAATTTCGACTGGAATACTTGCCCCTCCTGAACCAAATATTCGTAATGAAGAATAATCATATTCTTTCAGTTTTGGTGAGTGAACAAACATTGTAAACATTGTTGGTACACCAGGAAAGAACGTGATTTTCTCACGGTCAATTAACTCTAACACGGAATCAGGAATAAAACGTTCCTCGATATATGAAGTTGCCCCTTTATAAAATGGACATAATAAACAGATTAATTTTGCATAGGCATGAAAAAGCGGAAGAACAACAACTACTTTATCTTTTTCACTTGTTTCTTGTATGTCTGTTACCGTTTTCGTCATCCATAAAACGTTACCATGAGTAATCATGGCTCCTTTTGGTCGACCTGTTGTTCCAGAAGTATAAATAATTTGAGCGGTATCTTCAGCTTTTCGTTGAATAAAGCTTTCTAGCGGCTGATGGTCTAATAACTTATTCCATTCGCAGTTTGGAGTAGTTTCACCGCTAAAAGCTAAAAGTGTTCTTGTTGTTATAAAGCCTTCTTTTGCGTTAATTACAACATTAGAAAAGTGACTCTCATAAATAAGAGCAGTAGATTCAGAGTCATTTAATGCATAAACTAATTCTCGTTCTTTAAACATAGGATTAATAGGGACTACTGCTGCTCCAACAGCTAGTATCGCAAAATAAGAAATCACATATTCAGGACGATTCGTCATCATCAGTCCAACATGCATGTTTTCCCCTATTCCACTTGCTCTTAAACCATTCGCTGCTTTAAACACTAGATCCTTCACTTGTCCATAACTGATCTTTTGATCTTTAAAGACAATTGCAGTCTTCTCTGGTAGCCGTTCAGCTGTTTGGACGAGGATATCTACTACATTCATTGTAACACCCCTTTATAATATTTTTAAAGCGGGGCTCTCTCCAATCCAAAAACTATAGGAACTTAAGTATTCTAGTGTATATCAAGCAAAGTTAAAGCGTTTTCAAAAGAAAATTCTTATAAGCCAATATTCTTAGCAATGATTTGTTTCATTATTTCATTAGTTCCTGCATAAATCGTCGAGACTGGAATATCTCGATATCTTCTTGCGATTTCGTATTCTTCCATATATCCATACCCACCATGGAGTTGCATACATTCCCCAGACATTTTTTTCGCTAGGTCAGTAATCCACCATTTAGCCATAGAAACCTCAGTAACTATCTTTTCTCCTGCCATATGCTTCACTATTAGATTATCAACAAACGTACGTCCTATTTCTACTTGGGTAGCCATTTCAGCAATTTTAAATTGTGTATTTTGGAACTGACTTATTTGCTTTCCAAACGCTTTTCTTTGTTTTACATAATCAATGGTAATCTCTAACATTCTTTCTGCAGAAGTAATAGATTGAATAGCCACCAATAAACGTTCTTGTTGCAATTTCTCCATTAAATAATAAAAACCTTTACCTTCTTCACCAAGTAAATTCTCAACAGGAACCCGAACATCTTCGAAAATCAACTCAGCTGTATCTGCTGTATGTTGACCCACTTTTCTTAATTTTTTCCCTTTTCTAAACCCTGGAACTTCTCCATCAATTGTATCAACGACAATGAGACTAATTCCTTTGTGGGGAGGATTTGCTTTAGGGTCTGTTTTACATACAACAACGATAAAATTCGTTGAGTACCCATTAGTAATAAATGTTTTTTCACCATTGATCACGTAATGATCTCCATCTCTAACAGCAGTTGTTTTGATTGCTGCTAAATCAGATCCTGTCCCTGGCTCAGTCATTGCAATCGAAGATATTATTTCACCAGTTACACTTCGAGGTAACCACCTTTGTTTTTGTTCTTCTGACCCAAATGAATTGATGTATGGCATAACGATATCATTATGAAGCCCTGGACCACCAATACCAGTACACACTTTTTCCAACTCTTCAGAAAGTACTACCGAGTATCCGAAGTCTGCATTCATACCACCATACTCTTCATCAAGCCATGGGCATAAAAATCCTTGTTCTCCAAGCTGCTTCCAATATGATCTAGGTACTTGCCTTTCCTCTTCCCAGTCTTCGAAGTATGGAATCACTTCTTTTTCTAAATATTTTCTCAATGACTTTCTAAAAATCTCATGTTCTTCGGTTAGATAAGGTTTAGACATATAGACACCTCTACAAGTTTATTTAGGGCCAACTTAACTACTAACACCTAGCAAGTTAAGTGGCCCCATTTAATATTTATTTATAATTAATCAAGTTTCTTAAGTTACTATGGTTTATTTCGGTTGCATACGAATCGCACCATCTAAACGGATTGTTTCGCCATTTAACATTGGATTTTCAATAATCGCTTGTGCTAATTGGCCATATTCTGTTGGAACACCTAATCTTGATGGGAATGGAACTTGTTTACCTAAAGCAATTCTTGCTTCTTCTGATAACGTATTAAATAATGGTGTTTCAAATAAACCTGGTGCAATCGTAACGACACGAATACCACTTTTCGCAAGGTCGCGTGCAATTGGTAACGTCATACCGACAATGCCACCTTTTGAAGCACTATACGCAGCTTGACCAATTTGACCATCAAATGCAGCAACAGATGCTGTATTAATGATAACCCCACGCTCACCTTTGTCATTTGGCTCATTTGATACCATTTGTTCAGCAGCTAGACGAATCACGTTAAATGTACCAATGAGGTTTACATTAATCACTTTCACAAAGTCGTTTAAATCATGTGCTTGATTACGGCTAACTGTCTTTTGTGCTAGACCGATACCTGCACAGTTTACGACTGCATTGTAGCTTCCAAACTTTTGCTTAGCTTCATTTAGTGCATTTTGAACACTCGATTCGTCCGTTACATTTGTCTTCACAAAAATGACACTTTCCCCTAACTCCTCAACCAGGTGTCTACCGTTTTCTTCAGACAAATCTAAAATTGCGGCTTTTCCACCATTTGATACAATATTTCTTACAGTAGCTTCTCCTAATCCTGAAGCTCCCCCTGTTACAACTGCAATTGTTTCTTGTAAATTCATATTAAACTCCTCCTAGTAATAGTTTTATATTTTTATTGAATTAATTGTTTTTATTAAATTCTTTCAATGATTGTTGCGTTGGCCATGCCGCCACCTTCACAAATCGCTTGAAGGCCAAAACGTCCACCTGTTCTTTCTAACTCATGCATTAAAGTAATCATGACACGAGCTCCACTAGCACCTAATGGATGACCTAAAGCAATTGCTCCACCGTTTGAATTTAATTTTGCTGGGTCTGCTTTAATCTCATCTAACCAGCACATCGGAACAGGTGCAAATGCTTCATTTACCTCATATAAGTCGATATCTTCTATTGTAAGGCCAGCTTTATTAAGTACTTGTTTCGTTGCTTCAATAGGTCCTGTTAACATTAATGTCGGATCTGAACCGACCACTTGACGAGCAACAACACGGAACCTTGGCTTAAGCCCTAATTCAAGTGCTTTATCTTTTGACATTAGTAAAATGGCCGCAGAACCATCGCTCATTTGACTAGCATTCCCAGCATGAATAACGCCATCTTCAGTAAATGCAGGTTTTAATGAGCCTAACTTTTCAAGAGATGTACCTTTACGAGGACCTTCATCTTGTGTCACAACCGTTTTTGTCCCATCTTCAAGAGTTACTTCTAACGGCATGATTTCACGATCAAAGCGTCCTTCTTCTTGCGCTTGAATGGCACGACGATGACTTTCAAGTGAAAACTCATCTAATTGTGTACGGCTATAACCCCATTTCTCACTAATCCGCTCAGCTGATAATCCTTGGTGAATCATTTCGTATCGAGAAGTTACTTCTTCACTCCAATCGGAATTTTTACGAGTTGCTCCCATTGGTATACGAGACATGCTTTCAACACCACCAGCTATGACGATTTCCATATCTCCACTAGCAATCGCTTGTGTAGCAAAGTGAACAGCTTGTTGTCCAGATCCACATTGGCGATCTATTGTAGTACCTGGAACACTAATCGGAAAGTCAGCCTGTAAGACGGCAGTACGAGCAATATTTAATCCTTGTTCCTCAACTTGAGAAACACACCCCATAATAACATCTTCAACTGATGCAGGGTCAATTCCAGCACGATTAACTAACTCTTTTAATACTTTCGCTGCCATATCATCAGGGCGAACCGTACTCAATACCCCTTTTCTTTTTCCTACAGGTGTTCGAACTGCCTCTACAATTACTACTTCACGCATATCCATTCCCCCAATAATTGATTTTTTATTAGTTTTAATAAGGTTCACATCTTCTTTAATGCAATAACTGTGCCATAATTACCTAACAGATTTATGCCTATTTTCTGTGTTTTTTTTAAAATTGTGTTTGGAAAATAGACATAGTTGTACTTAAAGGTGTCTTAATAGCACTCACTTGTTTTTTGATGTCAGCACAGCATAATTAATAATTAATTAATATAGAAAATATCTCCCTTCCCTTTTATGTAATAAAAATACGAAGTAAAAAAGAGATATGATTTTATACCCTGAAAGGACAATTCATCATATCTCTATAAATTAACTTTAATTGGTTGCTTTTTGTTCATATTTTTTTAATTTGTCATACAACACAGATCGGCTAATACCTAATATCTTACACGCTTTACTCTTGTTCCCATTCGATTTTAATAATGCTTTTTGTATTGCGATTTGTTCTGCTTTTTCCAATAAAGATTGGTTTTCTGCGACAGTTTCTTCTTCATCTACTAATAGGTCATAACCCACTTTTTTCAATAAATAATCTGGCAAGTCTACAAGTTGAACATTACCATTTTCAGCGAATATCATTGCTCTTTCCCACACATTTCGTAATTCGCGTATATTCCCGGGCCAGTCATAATCCATCATCGCTTGTTGAACAACTGGGTCCCACCCAATAATACTTGTTCCATTTTCTTTATTTAATTCTTCGATAAATGACTCGCTTAATAATAATATATCTCCCTTCCTTTTTCGAAGAGGCGGGATCTCAAACGAGATAACATTTAATCGATAAAACAAATCTTCTCTAAACTCTCCAGATTCAACCATCTCTTCTAGTGGTCGATTCGTTGCTGCAATAATACGAACATTAACGTCGATGCGTTCTGTCCCACCAACTCTATAAAACTCTTTTTCTTGTAAAACACGAAGTAATTTTGCTTGAAGTTGAAGTGACATATCACCAACTTCATCAAGAAATAAAGTACCACCATTCGCTAAATCAAACTTACCCATCTTTCCTTTTTGTTTTGCACCTGTAAATGCACCTTCTTCATACCCGAAAAATTCAGACTCTAGTAAATGTTCTGGTATCGCTGCACAATTTACCGTTATAAAAGGGCCTTGCCCACATGAGCTTGAACTATGAATGGCGTGGGCAAACAATTCTTTCCCTGTCCCACTTTCACCACGAATTAAAATAGTCGTTCGACCTTTTGCCGCTTTAATACCACTTCTCATTAACTTTTCCATTTGTGCATCTTGAGAAAGAATTTCTTTAAACGTAAATCTAGATGTTTCTTTTTTTCTTGTGGAAACATGTAGGTTTTTTTCTATATCTTCATATCTCCTAAATCGTTCGCGAACTTCATGTAACTGTCGATAGACTATCTTCCCGATAACCCCAATGAGTTGCTCATCCTGATAAACAGGAATACGATGGACGATATAATTGATCCCCTTCACTTCCATGAAATCACTAATATCGGCGACACCTGTCTTTAAAGCTGATTCTAATTCAAGGTGTGGAAGAAACTTATCAATTGGCGAATTCTCAATGGTCGCTCCATGGAGTTCAAAAAGTTCGACGAGTGACGGACTTATAAAAATAACTTCGCTACTTTCATTTATCATAACTAACCCATCGTAAGCGTTTTCAATAACAGTTTGTAAAATGCTTTTCCATTTCTTGACGGTTTGTAATTCTTGAGCCATATTTTCCAATTCAGATACATTTTGGAAAAGAGCAATATAACCTTGTGATCCTGTTGGTTTGTTATAATTGGATAACCGAACAACAAAATAATCAGAACCTATATTGATACGAATATGAACATCTTTTTCAAAACTATGGCTTTCCCAATTTGGAATAACTCGTTCTAATTGTTGAGATAATAAATCTTCTTTCGTTTGCTTAAGCATACTACTAAGTTTTTCGTTTACGAAAATAATCTTTCCTCGTTCATCAGTCATCAATGCTCCTAGGTTAGAAGTTTGCAAAATTGTTTCTAATTGTCCTTTTAGGAGACGGGTACTATGTAAAAAACTTAAAACAGCCGAGGAGGTTGTAATTAGGCCTATTGGTCTTCCATTATCATCAATAACAATTCCTGTTCCGACTTCGCTAGTCGCTATAAACTCTTCTAATTCTTCTGAAGTTGTCTCAAGAGTAACCGTTCCTACATCCTCTTTAATATAATTTCCAATCTTAGTAGAATGATCTACTTGTAATAACAACATTTGATAAAGAGCACTTCGAGTGAATACACCTATTAATTTACCTTCTAGGTTAGTAACAGGGACAGTATTCCATTTCGTTTTTTTCATAAACATAATTGCTTCAGTTAAGGTGTTATTAGGGAATAGACACTCATCAATGGGAGTCATGACTTTTTTTACAGAATTCAATTACATCTACTCCTTCACACTAGCTTGTTTGAACAAACATTCAATATTTTTTCTCTTCTTTAATATTAACATAAAATTTGTAAGAATAATCGAATAATTAACACAAAAAAAACTATTCATAAAGGTATGGTTCAACCTTCATGAACAGTTTCGGTAAATATATTATTGTTTTTATTGCAAACAATTGATAACGGTTGCAATAAAATCTTATTATCGAACTAAGTCCATTTCGATATTAAGTTGCTTTCTCAATTTTTTTCTTAACGGTAAAATATATAGTTGTTCAATGTTGTTATTAATTGCATTTTCTTTATATAGAAATCGAATGAGCTGACATTGAAGATCATTTAAACGGCTCCATTTTTCGGTGATATCTCCAATTTCAACAACTTCATTTAACTCTATTAATATTCGATTTACCCAATCAACACAAGTGTTAAAGTTACTACGGTCATTCTGAATTTTAATAATATATTCATTCAATGTTTGCTCCGTTAATACGGTTATTTGCTCTTGGGCACTGAAATTTTGTTCAGTTTGCATATCGACATTTTTTAAAACTGAGATTAATGCAATTGCCTGTTCTTTTGCCATACTATTATTTATATGTGGTATAATATTTTCCTTTAACACTTCGTTGATTGTACGAATAGTAAATGATTTATCTAACATACTATTACTCCCCTCTTAGTAATCTAATAATTCTGCAAGAATCCCTCGCATTAACGGCCAACGGTAACCTTGTCTAGCCATACGTAAGTCTTTTGTTTTTGACTTAGCAAAATCAGTACCAGCTGATTGGGAAATTAATACAAAGCGAACTTGATGAAAGACTTCGTAATAGTGAAGTACTTTTTCTTCAATCGTTAAACCTGTAAATTCACTATACGTTTCTAAAAACATTTCTTTGTCTAATAAATAATTTAATAATGGCGAGTCCATTCGATTAGATTTTGCACAAACATAGGCAACATCTGCCATTGGATCACCGATTTCCGTTGCTTCCCAATCCAATATTCCCGTAATCCGATTATTACTATATAATAGGTTTCCTGATCTATAATCACCATGAACAACTGATAGTCGTTGTGCTGCAGGTTTATATAGTTTCAACCATTCTAGTGCATCAACCATAATTGGATCTGGACTAATTAGATATTTATTATACATTTCTTCAAATTCTTCAATTTTACTATCAATGTATCCATAAGGTCCAAACGGTTCGACTAAATCTTCAGCTAGTCCTATTTCTTTAAAATCAATAAGGTGTAAATCCGCTAGATGTCGGACAAATTGTAATGGTATTTTCCCGTCTTTATGTGCTTGTTTGAAAAATAGTTGGCCTTCTTTCGACCATGGAACATAACTTTTTCCAGGCAACTTATCCATCACAAAAAACGTACCACCAAGTATATCTTCATCTGTTTCGTACCAATGAACACCAGGAATGGGTAAATTGCTATTTTTACTCAGTCGATCTAAAAGCTTAAAATGTCGATATGCATCTTGATATTCAGTCATTAACCCACCCTTATTTTGTTTGCGAATCGCATAACCTTTTTCAAGAGTTTTACCTTCCTGCTCCCAAACAACAGTAAACGTAAATGCTTCGTCTGACCAACCTGCCGATGGTTGATTGAAATCGGTAATACGAACATTTTTACCATCTACCAATTTATTATTAAAATAAGCTTCTATTGCTTGCATAGTAGTCTTCACCATAATTGTCCTACTCTCCCTTTTCGGTTGAACTTCTATATTAATCTCACACGTCATAAAATAGTAAACAATTTCATAATGAGTGAAAATTTTTTTCAATACTTGGTATTAATAATTTTTTATTGAGTAATAAGAGACCCCTTGATTCTCTTGAACTTCAACTTGATAAACTAGTTTTAATAAATCGAGGTGACCTAGCGTTTCTGATATGGTTAAATTTAATTCTCGCTCGAAAATATTTGGAAAAAGTAAACCCGTAATTTCAAAAACAGTTTTAGGACCCTCTTTCAGCAATTTACGAATTTTTTCAGTTCTTCGCCAATTGCTCTTTAACCTTTCATGAATCAGTTCTCTGTGATTTAAAACGGGTACACCATGACCCGAAAAAACGATTTGAATTTCTTCATCCGCACACATTTCTAAAGCGGTTCGATATTGAACTAACGTCATCGGCCGTTCGTTTGCCTTGTTAGCAGGGTCTATAGGAGGTTCAATCAATGCATTTGATGAAATGTGTTCAATAATATGATCACCACCAAGGAACACACCATCGCGTTTCCGAAAGATTGATAAATGATCTTGTGAATGTCCAGGAGTATATAGGACTTCCCATTCCTTTAACCCTGGTACTTGCTGTCTATGTCCTAACTTTATATCTACTTGACTAGGTTCAACTAGAGTTTGGATAAGCTCCTGTTCTTCAGCATAATGGTTATGATACTCTTTTGGAACTCCACATTCTGTATATAAATTGGCAAAAAATCGATTTCGGTATTCTAGGAATTTGTTATCGAATTGAAGATGCGGAACAAGTAAGGGGTGCCCAAGTGTTTGGGCACCAGAAATTTTTCTAATCCGCTCAAGTAATCCACTGTGATCCACATGGTGGTGAGTAATGAGAATTTGTTGGATATCTTTTAATTGATAACCCGTTTCCTCTATACCCTTTATAAGTATCTCCCACGCTTCATCCGTTTTAGGGCCAGTATCTACTAAAGTTAAAAGGTCTCCTTCTATTAAATATACATTCACTGGTCCTACTGGAAATGAGGTAGGTAGGACGATTTGGTAGATATCTTCTTTAACTTTAGTTGAATATTTTTGTCGCTTCAATGATTTGTTGTTCATAATAGTTGGTCCTCCATCTAGTAGAATTTGTACCCAATCAAAACGGTCTTATAAAAATGAAACGTTTACATAATATTAGCGATGTTTAAAGTTAGGAGAACGCTTTTCGATAAAAGCTTGTACACCTTCTTTTACGTCTTCCGTTTGGAAAACTCCTGCGAAATAACTAGCTTCAAGCTCAATCGCTTTGTTAAATTCAAGTTCCATACCTTCATTTACTGTCTTTTTAATTCGAGTCAACGCTTGCAAAGAATAACTCGCCATTTTTTGAGCCATTTTTTGAGCAGCAGCCATTCCTTCTCCTTTAGCAAGTACTTGATTGACTAAGCCAATTTCCTTAGCTTCTTGTGCAGTAAGAGGGTCTCCTAAGAACATTAATTCTTTTGCTTTAGCTTCCCCGACTAATCTTGGTAAACGTTGTGTTCCGCCTCCACCAGGAAACAAACCTAATTTCACTTCAGGTAAACCAATTTGAGCATGATCTTCGGCAATACGAATATCGCATGTTAGTGCAAGTTCACAACCTCCACCAAATGTAATCCCATTTAACATAGCAATTGTTGGCTTTGCCATTTCATCTATTTGGTTTAATACTCTATGAGACTCAAGGTTCATAGCTTTTAACTCATCTTCATTCATATGCAACCATTGCGGGAATTCTTTAATGTCAGCCCCTGCCATAAATGCACGTTCACCTGCACCAGTTAAAATGACAACAATAACTTCAGGATCTTCTGATAAAGCTGAAAACACTTCTCCTAATTCTCTAGTTACCTGTCCACTTAAAACGTTCATTGGTGGATTATCTATTGTTACCGTTGCAACTCCTTCTGCTTTTTCATAACGAACTAATTTTTCCATAACCATTTCCTCCTCAATTATCTGTTATATTTTATAGTACACTTTATTAATGCAATATTTATGCCAAGCATTATAAAGTGAAACCATCCAGCAGTGAAGGTTTTCCTCTTCCCAACTGATGGTTAGTTAACCAATCGGGCACTTACTGGCAGTTTATCCCCCACTTATCCTTCTTTGCTTCCTCGAAGTCTTGAAGTGGGGGTTTTATTGCCTGTTGATGCGGGATAAAATGGATAACTAAACCAACTTCTTAGTTTTTAAAATATTAGTTTACTAGTAATTTGCTTAGTAACGACATCTAGTGTTCTTACAATTAATGTATCCCATTTAGTAGATTTATCATTTTATAAATATGAAGATATTGAAAAGTGTTTGAAAAAAATACAATAAAGAAAGCGAAGTTGTTTATTTTTGATACGGATACACGATTATTCAGTTCTCACAAAAGATAAATCGAGTAGAGGAAAAATAAGTTAACTTATTTTCGCCCCTCTCACAGCACCGTACGTACGGGTCTCGTATACGGCGCTTCAATTTATATTACAGTGTGTACTTTTAGATAACGTTCTAGAGCAGAGGGTACGCCTCTCTGCTTTAGTCTTTTGTTTGAGATTGCTCTTTGAACTACTTTTGATAGACCGATATATCGGTAACCTTTTCGGCAAAAGGTTAATCCTTTTGCTTCTTCCTCGGGTATTCCTAGTTGAACGAGCGATTTAATTTGTTTTCTAGGCACCTTCCATTGTTTCCAAATGATTACCCTTATTCTAGAGCGTAACTTCTCATCTATTCGTTGCGTAACTTTCTTCATATTGCAAATCCTAAAGTAATTGACCCAGCCCAAGATAACTTGTTTGAGTTTCAATATACGATAGTCTAACGGAACGCTCCAGTTTCGCTTTGTTAGTTGTCGAAGCTTCCTTTGAAATTTCTGTACTGAAATTAGGTGAGGTTTCACTTGATATCGCTTATTACTAAAGTCATAATAGTACCCGAAACCTAAGAACTTTAAATCTTTCGGGTGTGAGATTTTACTTTTTTCAGCGTTGACTATTAATCCTAATTTCTCTTCTATAAATCTTACGATTGATTTCATCACTCTGTTCGCTGCTTTTTCGCTTTTCATAAAGATAAGCGAGTGAGTAGACCGAGGGAACCTCCCCCTCAGTCTCTCTCAGAACCGTACGTGAACCTCTCAGCTCATACGGCTCCCATTATTCATTGCCGGTAGTAATCCATATTTCCAATGCGCAAATAATTTGCGTTCTCGCCGAGCAATAGCTCCTAACCAATATTCTGCTCTTCTTCGATATTTTCGCTTCTTGTATTTTCGGCGAACCCATTTTACCAAGCAGCTATTGATGTAACGCAATACACTATACATTTCTGATTTATAGAAATGTCCATAATAATTACTCCATCCTTGGATTTTCTTATTAAACATGTTGGAAATATCCTGCAGAGTTTTATCTGCTTTGAGCTGTAATCGCCAACTTCTCACTTCTTTTCTGATTGCTTTCTTTGCCTTATCAGCAATAGCTGGTAAGAAGTTTGTGAAGAATTTTCCATATTTGTTCTTTGAGTGTCTTGGTCGAAATGTGTATCCGAGAAAATCAAAAGTAATAGTCGGATAGTTCCGTTGTCTATCATCATCTTTACAGTAGACAATTTTCGTTTTCTCCAAGTTCAACTCCAATCCACATAATTGAAATCTTTCTTCCAGTCTTCGTTGAAGATATTTTGCTTGTTTCAATGAAGTACAATGTGCTATTCCATCATCGGCGTATCTTGCCCAAGGAATACTTGGAAATTCCTTCGCCATAACATCATCAAATGTATAATGAAGAAATAGATTCGAAGAACTGGACTGATGCCTCCTCCTTGCGGAGTGCCAGAAGTTCGCTCTGCTAACGTCCCGTCCTCCATTTGAAAAGGGGTAGTTAGCCATCTTTGTATATATAAGATGACCCATTCTTGATTTGTATGTCGTTTTACCATTTCAATGAGGTAATCATGTCGGATATTATCAAACAGTCCCTTAATATCGAACTCTAGCACCCAGTCTTTTCGCCCACATCTTTTCCTTGTAGCCTCCATCGCTTGGATTGCCGATTTGTTTGGTCGGTATCCATGAGAATCTTCATAAAACAATTTTTCCACTGTTGGTTCAAAATATAGTTTCGCAACCATCTGTGCCACTCGATCTTCGACTGTAGGTATTCCAAGTGTTCTTGTTCCACCATGCTTTTTGGGAATAGATACTGCTTTTACTGGTTTTGGAAAATAGCTTCCTGAGGACATACGATTCCATAGGTTGTACAGATTATTCTTCAAGTCTAGTTCGAAACTTTCAATAGACTGTTCATCAGTCCCGTATGTCCCTTTATTGGCTTTTACTCGTTCAAATGCAGTCAGAACTACATTCTTTGAAATACTAAACGGTTTTGTTTCTCGCATAGGTTCCTCCTCCTTTCAAAGTTGACCTATCTTTGAAACTGAATAACTCGGGTTCTTTGCTCCGCTTCTATTACAGAAGTTTCATAACTACTACAACCCAATCTGCCCCTATGACTGCATCGGTACTCTTTTCTTGTGGGTCTTCCACTTGAAATACTCCCTTAACATCAGTCCGTAGGTTCCCACGTTCCGTACAAACGCCTGTGTTATGTTCATGCCACCTTTATGCCGCCCACCACTTAGACAGTAAACAGGTTTCCTCTAAGCTCATCCTAAGTTAACGACTACCCCCTCGTTTTGATGGAGTCTCTACGCTTTCGACATTTCCGTAAGTGGTTCACATGACCATTCATCTCCATAACACGCACTTGACAGTTATTGACTGCCTTTTCCTTAACGCTCAATACCATAGCTTTTGACTACAGCACCTTAAGGTAGTTTGAAATCTCCACCTGTATGGCGACTCCGACGGGCCCACCGTCATCATTTGTACAGCATAGTTGCTTTGAGTAGTCTCGCTACTCACGCACACTTTCGTGGCGCACCATCATCCGCGTATCTCACGAACCTTAATCCTCTATTCTCAAGTTCTTTATCGAGTTCGTTTAACATAATATTGCTCAGTAATGGACTGAGGTTTCCTCCTTGCGGAGTACCAACCTGCGTTTCTTCATAGTTCCCATTTACCATTACTCCACTAACCAAGTATTTCCTAATTAGTGAGATGACGTCTCCATCTTCTATTGTGTTGGCTATAATACGCATGAGTTTATCGTGATGAACTGTATCGAAAAATTTCTCCAGGTCAATGTCCACTATCCAGTCGTAACCATCATTCAGAATTTCCAAACTTTTAGTAATCGCCATTTCACAACTTCTTTTTGGTCTAAAGCCATAACTGAAGTCACTGAACTGTTTTTCAAATATCGGACTGAGCACTTGATGAATGGCTTGTTGAACTACCCTATCCACTACTGTCGGTATTCCCAGCTTGCGCATCTTTCCATTCTCTTTTGGGATCTCCACTCTTAAGGCAGGTTGTGGTTGGTATTTTCTTGTTCTTATGAGCTTTCTCAGTTCATCCTTGTTCTCTTTCAGATATTGTTTTAATTCGTCGACTGTTACTCCATCAATTCCACTTGCACCTTTGTTCTTATACACGCGCAAGTATGCTTCATTCATATTTTGGTTGTTTAAAACCTGTTCTAAAAGTGTCACACTCGTTTCCCCTTTTCCTCTCACGTAGTAAGTAATAGCTCCCTTTTGGTTATCCTTTGAGATACGCTCATATTTTCACCATTAACATATTCGGAGTTCGTCACTTACGCATTCGTGGCGTTGAAACACTATAAATTGTTCTGCCCTTCATGATTTCACTCATTACTATGGCTTCTGCTGACTTCTTGCGACTAACCTTTTTCGAATGTACATATGTACATTCGCAAGATCTCCCAGGGTAAGACAACTATCTTTCCTCTTTTACTCGCCTGATTTACTCTATAAAGTTACGCACATCTTTTGGACTTTGACTTGTCATGGAGCCTCATCCCTTTATAAAGCCTTGGTATCAGATTTCTGTTCGTCGAGCCAAGATTTTATTCCACGCTTCCTCTAGCCCTTACCTCACGATAAGTACCTTGCGCTTCCTTAGTGGTTGGTCGATGTGTACCCCCACAGTGGACTTTCACCACCTAGATAGTTGCCATGCCTGGCACACATGTAGAAAGGAGAGGGAATACGCCCCTCTCCTTCTTTTAGAAATTAACAACCTTTCCAAATGGGCTTTCTTTTCTCAGCAAATGCGCTAGAGCCTTCAATTACATCTTGAGAATTCATAATAACACTCGTATGTTCGTCGTTAATTTCCCAAGCTTCTGGAGGATGATCAAGAGGGCGATCAAGTCCACGGTATACAATTTCTTTACTCGCTTTTAATGATAATGGCGCATTTTCACTAATCTTTTCAGCTAGAGCCAAAGCGGTTGAAATGACGTCCTCATGTGGTACAACTTTATTAACTAACCCCCACTTTAATGCCTCTTCTGCCGATAATGGATCACCTGTTAGTACAGCCTCCATTGCTATTTTTAATGGGATTTGACGAGGTAAGCGAAGGAGACCACCAGCAGCTGCTATTAGGCCACGCTTAACTTCTGGTAAACCAAAGCTCGCTTTTTCTGAGGCGACAACTAAATCACAAGCTAATGCTATTTCAGTTCCTCCCCCTAAAGCAAATCCGTTGACTGCTGCGATAACTGGCTTCGGAACAAAATGATTTACGATCCCTCCAAAGCCCCATTTTTCACCACCAGGTGGTTGAATACTACGGCCAGCGGCAATTTCTTTTAGATCCGCACCCGCACAAAATGCTTTTTCACCAGCCCCAGTCAAAACAGCAACTTGAAGACTATCATCCTTTGAAAAGCTTTCTAATGCATGGCCAACATCATTCCATAATGTTGCATTTACTGCGTTCATGGCATTAGGGCGATTTAATGTGATTAATGCTACTGAGCCACGTCGCTCAAAGTGTATCGCTTCGTAATTCAATTGAGATAAACCCCTTTCATTAACAAAGCACTATCATTACTGTACCTTTTCATTGCTACTGCTATGTGTGCTTTTTAATACATATTTCAAAACTTTTCCTGATGCATTTCGAGGAAGTGCATCAATAAATTCAACATGTTTTGGTTTTTTATATGAAGCTAAACGATTTGCACAATAAGAGATAACCTCTTGCTCTGTTAAACTTTTATTTGGTTTGAGTACAACATATGCTTTTACATTCTCTCCCCATTGAGGGTCAGGAACTCCAACGATTGCCACTTCTAAAATATCATTGTGAGTATAAAGAACATCTTCAATTTCTGCTGGATAAATGTTTTCTCCCCCACTGATGATCATGTCTTTTTTGCGGTCCATTACATAGATAAACCCTTCATCATCTACTTGAACGAGGTCGCCACTATGAAACCAACCACCTTTAAATGCTTCTTCAGTTGCAGCTGGATTGTTATAATACTCTTTCATTAATGTTGGTCCACGATAAACGATTTCACCAACTTCTCCAATAGGAACATCATTCATTTCTTCATCGACAATTCTTACTTCTACATTAATAAAAGGACGTCCAACTGACCGCATTTTTCGTATCGAATCTTTCGGTTGCAATACAGTAGTAGCAGGACTCATTTCGGTTTGCCCAAAAACATCAAAAATGCCAGCATTCGTGAATAGCTTCATTACGTTTTCTTTCACTTCTAATGGGCACATTGCTCCACCCGTCATACAATTTTGCATGGAAGACACGTCATACTCTTTTACATTTGGAACTTGTAACAAGAAATTCCACATCGCAGGAACAAGAAATAGTGTATTAATCTTTTCCTCTTCAATCGTTTTCAAGACTTGAACAGGATCAAAATCCCGGTGTACAACTGTAATGCCTTTCACTAAACAAATGGTAACTAATGAATTCATTGCCGCAACATGGAATAATGGTGTGACGATCAACTGATTGCACTCAAATTGCAATCTAAACTCCCAGATACAATTCATACCATTTTGACATAAATTTTTATGTGTCAGTACTGCTCCTTTTGGTCGTCCAGTTGTACCTGAAGTATAAACAATCATACATCCGTCATCATCACAAAGTTGCTCAACAGGTGTATAATTCCACTGTTTCTCAAAAATAGAGTGATAGTTAATAAAGTCTTCATTTGAATGTTCAGTTCCGACGACAACAATTTGTTGAACTTTTGGAATTCGGTTACGAATTTCTTGGATGACTTCAACATAGTCACGGTCAATTATGAGGATTTTTGAGTCTGAATTATTAACAATATACTCAATTTCACCTGCAGCTAAACGGAAGTTGATCGGCACACCTACTCCGCCAGACAATGCTATTCCGTAAAATGCTTCAACGAAGGGTAAGCCATTCTTTAAAATAAACCCTACCTTTTCATCGTGCTCAATTCCTTGTGCTTGAAGCCAGCCCGCTAATTGACTAGCTCTTTCATCCATTTGTTGATACGTAACCCGTTTACCTTCATATACAAAAGCGTCTTTATGCGGCGATTGGTGAGCCGCTCTTTTCAATGTCTCGCCTACTAACTGTTGCCTTGATAACATTAAAGTAGAAGAACTCATTTATTCACTCCTCCATAATTTTAAGCTGTGTTAAGTAAACAAACTGTTGATTTTATTCCTGCTCACCTTATGAATTTTCAGTTTCATACGTCATAAAATAAACTGTAAAGTGGAATGAACGAAAAAGTAATACTTTCACTAGATTCATTCCACTTTTCAGTAATGAGGCAAAAATCAACAGGTTTAAAAAGAGCCATTTTAAAAATAACTAAAGTTAAACAAAAGAAAGTTAAGTTGTTTTACTAGAAAAAGGATTTTTCATTAATTCTTTGATAATATTGAAAACTAACTCTATCATCAGAAGAGCAAACCCGATCGGAACTAAAAAGAGCACTGGGTAGAGAGGATACATTTTTCCACCTGCAGGAAATGTTACACCTGCTTGCAGCCCTTGAACCGCATATTTCCAAGAGTAATAAAAAATCAAAATCATCACGAATATCTCCAGAAACAGTAATAACATATTAATAATATACTGAGCTTTTTCTGATAGTTTTTCTACAAACATAGTAATTTTTGGCATTAATCCAGAAGAATACGTAATCGCTATTGCAGGAAAAACTGCAAGTGGCATTAAGTATCTTTGAATGATCTCATAGTTACCAGAGATAGAAGCGTTAAATAGGTTTCTCAGGGTTACATCTACGACGATAAATGCCATCATTAAAAATACAGCTACACCCGCAAGTACTAGTCCTCCATTTTTAATTTTAGTAAACCCTTTATATAGAGTGTCTATTTTTCCCTCCACTGTTTTCACATCCTTTTTCATAGATTTACATCGTACTAGGCAACCAAGTAATAATTTGTGGGAAAATTAATGCAATAGTAACAACCACTACAGTAACCGCAATTGCAAAAACCGTCGTATGTCTAAACAGTTTTTCAATTGGTGTTTTCGTCACACCTGAGACGGCATAAACGCATAATCCAACTGGAGGGGTTAACATACCAGCTGCTCCAACAACACTAATTAGAATCCCAAATTCTAGCGCTCCAAGTCCTGCCATCTCAGCTATAGGTA
Source organism: Alkalihalobacterium alkalinitrilicum (assembly GCF_002019605.1). Lineage (NCBI taxonomy): Bacteria > Bacillati > Bacillota > Bacilli > Caryophanales > Bacillaceae > Alkalihalobacterium > Alkalihalobacterium alkalinitrilicum. The sequence goes on from NZ_KV917368.1 coordinate 1,504,405, forward strand.
GCGTAATCGGAACTGTCATTAGGATGACAGCAGCCCCTTCAATAAACATAAATAAGAAGAAGTAAGCTACTAATAGAAGTATGATGACTAAAATAGGAGTAGATGCTAAAGGCTCCAATAATCCCATTAATTTTCTCGGTAGCATTGATAACGAAACAAATCTTGCAAAAACAGCTGCTCCAATCATAATGAATAAAACCATACATGTAATTTTAACCGTGCTGACAAAAGAATTTTTAATGAATGATTTATTGACTTTCCCTAATAAAAGCGCTGCTACTAAACTTACAAATGCCCCAACTCCACCTGCTTCGGTAGGAGTAAACACACCTGCATAAATCCCCCCAAAAATGGCACCCATAATAACAACACTTGCAACGATAGAAATCACATATTTCGACTTAGGAAAATCTTCTACAGTTGTAGTAGCTGCTACTTCGTTTACAGCCACCTTTTCTTTAGTAGAAAGTTTATACATAATCGAAGTACAAATCACTAAAACAAGTACTGTTAAGATACCTGGTATAATAACCGCCATAAATAATGAACCAACTGGGGTTTGCGTAATCGCGCCATAAATAATTAACCCAATCGAAGGCGGTATTAACGTGGAGAGAGTTCCCGCAGAGGCGGCAATTGCCCCTGCGAGATCCTCGGAATATCCATGTTTTTTTAATTCTGGAACAGAAATTTGACCTAGTGTTGCTGAAATAGCAGTTGCAGATCCAGAAACAGCCCCTAAAAATCCTCCCAGAATGATTGTAAATACTCCTAAAATCCCTGGCTTACCACGAGATAGTTTAAATACTAAGTGATACAAATATTTAACTATATCCGAGTGCATAATAAACTGTGACATTAAGACAAATAGTGGAATTGTTGTTAGTGCATAACTTGCTACCCTTGCAAATGGATCCGTTTGTAATATACCTGTAAGTGGACCAATACCACCGAGTAAGAATATTCCTAAAATCCCTGTCACTAAAAGAACCGTACCTATTTGCAATCCTAATAGTAAGAGGGCAATAAATACTATGAAAAATATCGTCAACATTATTGGATCTGCCAAGGAAGATTCACCTCCATATAGTAAAACTTTTTATAGCTTTCTATGCCATTAGATTATTCGATCTCTTTAATCTTTTCTGGTACATCTCCACCAGCTTCAATAATCAAATCTCTCCAAAGCTTTGCAACTTCTTTTCCTGGCGAACCTTGCTCTTCAAGTAAATCAATCCAACTGAACCAAGTTTTTTCCATCGCTGCCATGATATGATCTCTTGTTTCGTCATTTAAATCGTTAATCGTTTCAAAAACAACTTCTCCTTCAACCAGTTCACGAACTTCAATATCTGTTGCTAACATATAGTCATTAGCTTCTTGTGCTATTTGTAGTTCCTTTGCGGCTGTATCCATAATTTCTTGGATATCAGCTGGTAAGCTATCCCACTTTTCTTGTGTCATTCCGAATACTGAAGTAAAGTGGCCAATGTTTGCGCCTTCAAGCACATACTTTATTAAATCTTGGAAACCCCACGATAACCAATCCCCGACACTCATTAAGTTACCGTCTAATGCCCCACGACTTAACGCATCATATGAATCGGTTTGTGGCATACTGATTGATGTAGCTCCAAGATTATTAACAAACATTTCACTTAATCGTGAACCTGTACGAATTCTAGCATTGTTAAAATCAGCAGGAGATTTAAATTCCTTTCCTACCGTATTAATAACATATGGTTCACCTGCATTCATTGCCCAAACTTTTAAACCATTGGCTTCCATCTCTAGCTCATAGAACGTTTTACCATCTTGTAATTCACGGTCACTATACACGAGGTTATGGTAAGCATTATTCACAACTTCTGTTCCTGAAACCGTTAAAGGAATCATCGTAATTTCTGATAACGGAAAACGGTGCGGGTCATACAGGTGCATGACTGGTAATGCAAGATCAATCGTCCCTGCATTTAATGCATCAAATTCGCCACCAAGAGGAACCAATTCCCCTCCTGTATAAAGATCAAATTGAACACGACCATTTGATTCTTCTTCGACTCTTTCCATCCAACCATATATGAACGATTCTAACCAAACATGTTGAGCTGGTAATCCCGTTGAGGCACGGATAACAATTGTCTCTTCTGTTTGATTATTTCCTTCATTGTTAGCATCGCTTTCATTATTTTCACTAGATGGTGTTGATGATTGGTTAGATGAACATCCAATCACTAGTAAAGCAATTAAAGAAAGTACAGTTAATAAAAATCCATGTTTCATTTTTCTCATAAGTAACCCCCCACTTATGTAATATTTTAAATATTCAGACTTCAATACCGAAACGATTTTCTTTTTTGCAGAAAAATAACATACGTTTTGGTAAGCGCTTTCAAACAGGTTAGTTTTTTAATTGCTAACCTTTCATAGTGAGGGTTTTTATTATGACACCATTAACTGCTTGAACGAGAACACCTTCAAGTACTCTTTTATTCTTAAAATATTGCTATAAAGTTAAGAGGAGTTATTAGCTTCACCACTATTTAACCTTAAAACGATTTTTCAATACAGCACCTAGTTACTCTGAATGACTTCCATTGAAGAAATCCCCCCTTAAAATAGTATAAATTACTTTTTTTATTAATTATTAAACTTTGTAAGCTTAACTTTCATGATTTATTATTCTTCAATGAAATAAATATACCTTTTTTTCGTGAAAAAATTTAATCTTTTAATGAACATTAAAGTGACTTTTGAGTTAATATGAAAGGTTAGTAATATATCACTCAATCTTTTATAGTTTTGAACAGGAAAAAAGGAATGATTATAGTTCCTTTTTTCTTGTTCTAACTTATAAAATCAAACTAGAGATATACCTATTTACCTCTATTCAATTTCTTTAATTTTGTCTGGTACATCTCCACCAGCTTCAATAATTAAATCTCTCCAAAGCTTTGCAACTTCTTTTCCAGGAGAACCTTGTTCGTCTACCATTTCAATCCAATCGAACCACGTTTTTTCCATCGCTTGCATAATATGTTCTCTTGTTTCGTCATTTAAATCGTCAAGAGTTTCAAATTCAACTTTGCCTTCAACTAAATCACGATTAATTTGATCCGCTTCAACCATACGTGCTACAGTCGGTTCAGCTAATTGTAATTCTTTAGCTGCTGATTCTAATATTTCTTGTATATCTGAAGGTAAGCTATTCCATTTCTCTTCTGTCATACCGAATACTGCTGTATAGTGTCCAATGTTTGCGCCCTCTAAAGAATATGCAAATAAGTCTTGGAAGCCCCATCCATCCCAGTCACAAATACAAAGAAGGTTACCATCCAATGCACCTCGGCTTAAAGCATCATAAGATTCTGTTTGTGGCATGGTAATTGACGCTGCACCTACGTTGTTAAGAAACATCTCACTTACACGTGCTCCAGCTCGAATTCTAATATTATTAAAGTCTTCTGGTGTTTCAAAACGTTTACCTGTTGTCGCAAGCGTATATGGGTCACCTGCATTTACAGCCCATACTTTTAAGCCTTGTGGTTCAAATTCTAACTCATAAAATGTCTTACCATCTTGCAATTCATGATCACCATAGACAAGATTGTAGTATGCATTATTTACTATTTCTGCACCCGAATCTGTTAATGGGATCATAGTAATTTCTGATAACGGAAAACGCCCTGGATCATAAAGGTGCATTACTGGTAAAGCAACATCAATCGTACCCGCATTTAATGCATCTAATTCTCCACCAAGCGGTACTAATTCTCCACCCGTATAGAGTTCAAATTGTAGACGCCCATTTGAGTCTTCTTCTACTCGTTCCATCCAGCTATAAAGGTATGACTCTAGCCAAACATGGTGAGCAGGTAAGCCAGATGAAGCACGTAATACTATTGTTTCTTCAGATTGATTGCTTCCTTCACTGTCGTTACCACCAGTGTTTTCACTTGAAGATGATGATTGGTTAGATGAACAGCCGACCACAACTAAAGAAAGTACAGTAAGAACCATTAATAATAGACTATTTTTCATTTTTTTCATAAGTAACCCCCCACTGAGCATAATATTTGAAATATTCAGAAACTTAAAACTGAACTAACTACTTATCTTACTGTGAAACTAACTCGTTTTGCGGAAGCGTTTACAAATTACGTGATTGGTAAATCTCTTCATGGCAAATGAACTATTTGGTGAACTATTAAATATTTTTCTGAGAATAGAGTATAGTATTTTCTAAATATTTTAGCGATATTCTTTTCGTCATATTTTGAGATCTTTCACTAAATCTTTACAAACGCTTTTCGCTTTCTACAACTAGTAACTACGACAATTTACTCTCCTAACGGATATCCCCTCCTATTAATAATATAAATTACATACTTATATAAAAGATTTAACTTTCATATTTTTATTATTCTTCAAAGAAATAGTAATCCCTTTTTTGTTGTGAAAAAAAATTTAATTTTTAAATCTATATTTAATTATAAAGGGTTTTCTCCAGCATTACTGAAAATGGAACAAATTTTTTCATTTTTTTTAAAGATATATTTGTCCAAAAAAACCACTCCTCTCAATTAGTAAAATAAATTACTGATAAATACTTATTTATTACCAATACTAAATTCCCCTATTACCACTTTTAGTGTAATTTAAACAATAGAATTAAATATTAATTCAATTACAAAATATAAATTTAATGAAATTACAAAAAAATAAAGGGATAACCTTATACTATTAAAATAAATTATAAAGGTAGTACCCTATGTATTAATAAAATTTTTATTGAAATTTAATGATTATTTTATTAGAATGACCAAACAATATCAAGAGTTTTTTGAAAATTAAATATTTTATTTTTCCATTTGAGTGTGCTATTTATTTGTATTTAAATAAAAGGAGAATCAAATAGATCCTCCTTCATTTAAACCATCCTTTTTCTTTTGACTGTGTAATTGCTTCAATTCTGTTTTTCACTTCAAGTTTATCTAATATTGTAGAAATATAGTTCCGAACCGTTCCTGTTTTAATGCTGAGCTCATCCGCAATTTCCTTCGTGTTTTTTCCGTCTGCAATCAATTCTAATACAGCTTTTTCTCTCTCTGTTAAAGGGTTTCCCTCACTGTATAGGTCGTCCATTAGTTCTGGTGCGTATATCCGTTTACCTGCCATAACACTTCGAATAGAACTAGCTAACGCTTCACTAGGGCTATCCTTTAATAAATAACCACTCACTCCTGCTTTTAACGCACGTTGAAAATATCCCGAACGAGCAAACGTTGTTAAAATGATTACTTTACACTGTAGTATTTTCAGTTCTTCTGCAGCCTCTAGTCCACTTTTTTCAGGCATTTCAATATCCATAATACAAATATCAGGTTTATACTCATTGACTAGATCTATAGCTTCTTGACCGTTGGTAGCCTTACCCACCACTTCCATATCATCTTCTAAATTCAGCAATGAACCTAATGCACCTAATAACATTCTCTGGTCTTCAGCAATAACGATTCGTATCATAGGCGTTCCTCCTCCGTCTGCTTGATAACATTTGGGACTCTCATCGTAATCGTCGTTCCATTTTCTGAGACGATATCCAAACTTCCATTTACAAATTCTAAACGCTCTCTCATACCTTGGATACCGCTTCCCTTATACAAATCTTGCTCCTCATTAATACCGACACCGTTATCTTTTACTTTAATACAAATTTCATTGGGATGCTGCTCTATTGAAATATAACAAACCGTAGCTTGACTATGTTTAACAACGTTTGTGACCGATTCTTTCATACACATACTTAAAATGTTCTCAACAAAAAGAGATACATTGGTTAGCTGAACGTCTCTATCATATTCAAAATCAATCTGAGCTGCTTTTAGAATTTGCTTAACATGAACAATTTCTTCTTTTATACGAATACCGCGCATTTGCGATACCATTTTTCGTACTTCATTCAATGCCGTTCTTGCGGTTTGTTGGACATCGTTTAATTCATTTCTAGCTTGTTCAGGGTCTTTGTCGATTAACTTCCTGGCCAAGTCGCTCTTCAAACCAATAAGAGAAAGTTTTTGACCGAGTGTGTCATGTAAGTCACGGGCAATCCGTTGACGTTCTTCTTGCTTTACCAACTCCGCAATTCTTTTATTTGCATCTTCAAGCTTTTCTTCTAATTGGTCTTGCTTTTTGCGATTATAAAGGTTAAATGGAAGAAGAATTACACTAATCAACACAATAATAATAAAAGGTATTTGTTTTAAAAATAAATCCCCTTTTATTAAGATATTGTAATTAATCGCTATCATCGTAAATACCAAGTGAATGATATACAAAGTAAGAAAAGCCACTCGATTTCTTATATTACCGTTATAGTACGCAATATAGAAAGCAAAATAAATAAATTGAAACAAAATGGTCATTGTTATTGATATAGCAATTAGAATACAGGTCCAAACGTACACAGGCCATTTTTGTGACATAAACGCAAAACGATACGAGACAAAAAACATAATCGTAAGCGTGATACCTGTAATTATTGCAGGGGTGGAGGAAGATTGAAAAACAAAATAAAACGGTAGAATACTAAAACTACTCCAAATATAAGGAGATATTCCTGAGTTTTTTTGAAAAAATTTTAGCTTATTTATCATGTAAGGACCCTCATTTTTACAGTATCTTCCTCGTTATCTTACCATAAAGAGAAACTTTACTCAGTGGGGGTTCCATATCCCCCATAGAATATTTTGAATAGGACTCATTGTAAACAATTTGACTTTAAAAAAATGACCTCTTCTTTTTAAACACTAAAAGCGTTTAAAAAGAGGAGGTAATGATATTGGATAACAACTAACAAAATAACAGCCGTTATTATTGTACTTTAACTTTTGGATTAACTTGTACGTCTTTAATCTCATTAAACGCAATGAACTTTTTATTGTTCTCATCCCAAAGACGAAAACGAAGTGATTTCAGACTTGAGCCGATCGTAATTGTTTGTACTTCTTGTAATGCTTGGTGTTTGTTATGAACTTCTTCAAGTTTATAGTTAGGAACTCTTGGGCTTAAGTGATGGATATGGTGAAAACCGATGTTCCCTGTTAACCATTGCAACACCTTTGGCAGTTTATAATACGAACTACCCTCTAATGCCGCTTTCACGTAGTCCCATTCGTCCTCATTTTCAAAGTAAGAGTCTTCAAATTGATGTTGAACATAAAATAACCAAATACCTAATGAGCCTGAAATTAAGAAAATTGGTCCTTGTATCAAAAGGAACGCCTGCCAACCAATTGCCCAACATAAAACGGCGATAATAGATACAATGGAAAAGTTTGTTAAATAGGTGTTCAATCGTTCTTTCATTCGAGCATTTTTCATGTTAAATCGATACTCAATTAAGAAGATATATATGGGACCTAATACAAACATAACAAACGGGTTTCGATATAAACGGTAAGCAATTCTTTTCAATATAGATGCAGATACGTATTCATCCACTGTTAGAACCCATACATCACCTGTTCCACGTTTATTTAGATTACTGCTTGTCGCATGATGTACAGAATGACTGTGCTTCCATTGTTCGTAAGGACAAAATGTCATAATCCCAGTAATAGTTCCAAGAATCTGGTTCGCCCGACGATTTTTAAAAAATGATTGATGACAACAATCATGAAAAATAATAAATATCCGTACTAAAAATCCAGCTGCAATTGTACATAGGATGAACGTAAGAACATATGAAACGGAAAGACTAGCATATGCAAGGACCCATAGGACAAAAAAAGGTACCATCGTATTTACGATTTGCCATACACTTGTCTTCGTATTTGATTTTTCAAAGGGGGCAAGTTGCTTTCTTAAGTGTTTATGGTTTTGATTTCCCATTGTTTTTAATCACTTCCTCTTTTTCATTTGTTTGTATCTTTAGGATAAATGAAAGTGAGGAAACGTTGTAGTCATAGCTGTCATGTAAAAAACATGATAAATGTCATGTATGTAGAGTAGAACGTTTACAGTTATTGAAGAAAAACCCAAAAATATTTATAAAGTTATCATGAACGAAACTAGCCCCTTACTCGTAAGTTCGTAGGTTAATTTGGTTAGACTGAATTACTACAAAAAACCCAAACCAAATCAGAGCTACATTACGGAAGGAGCTAGTTTATTATGAAGGATAACACAAAATACGTAGGTTGTCTTGAAGTGGAGATATTACTGCCGTTGTTGTGAGATTAAAAACAGGCTAACTGTGAAGTCAGCCTGTAATATATTTTTTCTTCTTATAGTTGAATAATTCCAATTAATATAGCTACTACAAGTAATACTATACTAAAACCCCACACCCAGAAAAACGAATAACGAATATGTTTTCCCATCTCAAGTCCAGCTAAACCAAGCGCTAACCAAAGAGCAGGTGAAAACGGGCTGACGAAAGTTCCTATAATATTACCAATTACCATTGCATAGGCTGCAGATACTGTATCTACTCCGTAACTTGTTACAATTTGTTCTACTACTGGTAGGAGGGCAAAATAGTACGCATCTGTATTTAATACTAATTCAAAAGGTACTCCTAATACACCAATGATTAAGTGCAAATACGGTACAATAAACTCAGGCAAAATCATAACCAGGTCCGTTGCTAGGGCATCTAACATCCCTGTACCTCCTAATATTCCTAGAAACGACCCTGCCGCGAGAATAATTGTTGCCATCAAAAGCGCATTTGGTGCATGTGCTTTTATACGTTGCATTTGTTCATCTACTGTGTGGTAATTCAGTGGTAACGCAATACTGAGTGCAATCATAAATACAAACCCAGCTGGAATAATACCCCAAACTAACATACCGACCAAACCTATAGTAAGTAATAAATTAAACCAAAGAAGCTTTGGACGTGCAAGAGTATTTTCTTTCTTTGGTAGCTCTGAAGCACTTTGGCTTTCTGTTAACTCATACGCAGCTGCTGCTTCTATACTTGCGCTTTCTGTTTCAACCATTTTTGCAATACGCCTTTTTTCTCTTATTCCTAAAATAATGGCCATTCCTATTAATAGAATCATAGCGATAATTTGTAAAGGGATAAGTGGTCTCCATAACTCAGTCGGATCCATTCCGAGCACTGCACCTGTACGTCCTATAGGTCCACCCCATGGAACCATATTAATAATACTTGCACTCGTTCCTACTAAAAGTAAAAGTAAATAGGGGCTCATGTTTAAACGTTTATATAATGGAAGAAGGGCTGGTATTGTGATCAGAAACGTTGAAGCTCCCGACCCATCTAGATGAGCAATCGCAGCAATAATTACAGTTGCCACGGCAACAGCAATTACATCACCGCGAGAAATCGCAATCATTTTATTAATGATAGGATCAAATAATCCAGCATCTTGCATAATTCCAAAATATAGTATCGCAAAGATAAACATGATAACGACGCTCATTACACGGTCAATCCCATTCGTAAAGAACCCCCCGATTTCAGTCATACCAAATCCCGCGATTAACGCACCAATAATTGGAACGAGAACAAGACCTATTATCGGATTAATTCTCCCTCTTAAAAGTAAAAATACAATCGTAATAATTGTCGCAAATCCTATTATACTAAGCATATGTTCTCATCCTTTCTAGTAAGCAATTGATGTATAAAAAAATAATAAGAATCAATGTATAAAATAACAAAAATGTAAAACGCTTACAATCGGTAGTGGAGATAATAGAATAATCCCTCTATTCAAATTAACATAATTTGAATAGAGGGATTATATTATGAACATAAGCTCATTATTGATCATTATGCGAATTTTGTTCATTTTGTTTACGTTAGTAGATAACGTCGTTCAGGTCTACCGACGTCACCATATTTTAATTTTGCCTCAACTTCTTTTACAGAAACGAGAAACTCTAAATAACGTCTTGCAGTTGAGCGGCTAGCACCAATTTGGTGACCTAATTCAACAGCCGTTAATCCCGTTGCTTGATTTTGTTTCATAATATTTTTAATTTTATCAAGTGTAATTGCATCTATTCCTTTAGGTAATTCCATTATTCCTGTTGATTTAGAAGAAAATGATGTATGAATTGATCCTGTTAACTGATCAATATCTTCTTGTTCCACTTCTTCCTTCGACTTAAGAAATTGTCGATGTTCTCTATACCTTTTTAATGTCTGTTCAAATCGTTCAAACTCAACAGGTTTAACAATATAATCGAAAATTCCACCCCTTAGTGCTTCTTCGACTGTCGATACTTCCTTTGCAGCAGTGACCATAATGATATCAACCAGACGAAACCTTTTACGAATTTCCCAAAATAAATTCAACCCCACTACATCTGGTATATAAACATCTAGGAAAATTAAATCAGGTAAATGATGTCTATTTTTTAAGTAGTCTAAAGTTTCTTCCCCTGTTTTAACGATCGTTTGCACAACAAACCCATCGACTTTATTTACATACTGACGTGTGATATCAGCAACCCTAAAGTCGTCTTCTACAATTAAAACTTCAAATATTTCTCTCAAAGTATACTCCCCCCTATATATCTTTATCTTTTGGTATGATTACCACAAAACAAGCTCCGCTCATTTCACCTTCTTCAAGAAATATTTCGCCATTGATTTCTGATAAAACTTGTTTAGTTAGGGCCAGTCCAATCCCACGATTTGAACCCTTTTTTGTTGTAAAGCCAAAACTGAATATTTTATCAGCAAGTTCTTCTGGGACGCCTAGTCCTGAATCTTCTATTTCGAATACAATGTTATCACCAACATCTGTAAAGAAAATTGAAATTTCTCGCGTTGAGGTAGGATTTAATTTGACCGCATCAATTGCATTCCCAATTAAATTGCCTAATACTGTTACAAGAGCGTCCCTTTTTTTGTTCGATAAAGAATACGTTAATTTACTCTCAGGATCGATTGTAATATGAATTTTTTGTTCGTTTGCCTGATTTAATTTCCCTAACAGGATAGCGTTAATGAGCGGATCTGGTACTTTCTCAATTAATAAACGAATCCATTCTTGCTGAATATTGTTTTCTTTCCGAATGAATTCTATCGCTTCTTTTTTCCGATCTAATTGAATGAGCCCTAATACAGTATACATTTTATTTGAAAATTCATGAGTTTGAGCTCTTAATGCATCGGCGTATTGCTTTATTCGAGTTAATTCTTTTGTTAAACGTTCAATTTCAGTTTTATTACGAATTGTAGATACAGCTCCGATTAACGTATCTTCATAATAGATCGGTACACGGTTTACATATACGATATGATTACCAATGATCATTTCTTTGTCAAATTGACTTTCTCCCTGATCGAGCACTTGATGTAGTTTGGAAGTAGGTAAAACCTCTAATATATGTTTGCCGATATAAAATTCAGGGTCTATATCTGTATTAGATAGCAATCGACCTGCTGCAGCATTAATCATAATAATCATCCCTTTACGGTTGACTGCAATAATTCCTTCATGTGTTGATTGTAAAATGGATTCCTTCTGTAAAAAAAGATGAGAAATTTCTTCTGGCTCTAAACCAAATAAGATTTTCTTTATATAATGTGCTATCGCAAAAGCTCCTACTAGTCCGAAACTAACAAGAAGTACTAAAAAAAACCAAAGTTCTTTACTATATCCTTTAATTATAGTTTGAACATCACTAACCATAAACCCTACTGAAACTACACCAATTATCTCTCCATTATCTGATATAATGGGAACTTTTCCTCTAATTGACTGTCCTAAACTCCCGACAGCTTTTGATACATATGACTGTCCATCGACTAATGCTGGGGCATTGTCTTCCCCTTTCATTTTACGGCCAATTTGGTCTGGATTAGGGTGAGAATAACGTATTTCATCTATATTTCCAACAACGATAAACTCAGCACCTGTAACTTCCCGTATAGGCTCGACTATCGGTTGAATGACAGCAGCTGGAACTTCATAATCAAATGCTCTTTTTAGATCAGGAATCAAGGCTACACTTTCCGCTACGCTTAATGCCCTTTCCCCTAATTCTTTTTCTAAAGTATCTGACACAAAATTATGTAAAAAGCCACCCATAATAGTGAACATTCCAATAATTAAAAGCCCAATAAGAATAATCATTTTCAATTTTAAATTAAGCTTAATGTTTGGTCTTAAAACAAACTTTTTTTCTTCGCTATTTTGAAAATGATCCAAATTAAAATTCCCCTTTAATGAATATTCTCTAAATATTAGAAATTTATCTAATGAAGCTAAAAAGACACTACTTTATAAATAGCGTCTTAAATCTGTATTCTTCATTCATATTGTGAATGCCAACTAGTTCTTTCTGCAATTTATACTTGAAAAACTAATTTGATCTATATTTAATTCAAAGGAGCTTCTACTTGTTGTCTACAATAGTTATTTATGATTTCTACTTCCTCTTCTTCCAAAGCAAAGTCAATATGTTCATTCGTTGTTTTTTCATGAATTTGATATTGAACGACTCTACCATCGTTTTCATGATATGCATAAATCACTCTTAAATATATTCCATTTTCATTATGTAGCTCATCATCTTCAGAAACAACAACATTTAGTGTGAATTCGTATCGATCTCCTACTAAAATTCCTGTTGTATCTGCAAGTTTTTCGACTGTATGTCCTGTAATTTCCATAAACATCTCCCTTTCTTGTTATAGTTTACGAAGTAGTCCTTTATTTTAAACTAAGTTCTAACAAAACACTATTTTAAAACCTTCTGTTTTTGCATAATTTGATATGATTTTTCAATAATATCTGTTAATACATCTCCCTTATAAATTCGACCAAGTTTTGTGTTTTCTTGATAATACTCTACAATCTCATCGAATTGATCTGATGTTTTTTTAGAAATTCTTACATTTAATTGAACCCTATTTTCTTCACCCATGCACATTTCCTCCTTCCATATTCAGAAGCGTCTCTTTGCTATCGTCTGCTAGCACTATGATAACTAATTGTTATTTTATATGATTTTTTGTAAAATGACCAATATTTTTGTTAATTTCTTGTCGAAAACTGAATATACTTATCAAACTTATGGTTATCCCCAATAAAAGCTCAAAGTATAGTAAAGAATCTATAACAAGAAGCATAAAACTGTTTTTTTACCAAAAGACTAACGGTACAACCGATAGCTCATTGTTCTGCATTAGCCTATTGTTCATAAAATGAGGACCATTTTATAAACGTTTTTTAAAGAGTCAAGGAGGTAATACCATGGATCAGTTTCGAGGAGATGCTCACAAATTCTATAAAAAAATAAAAAAGACGAGTGATAATAACCAAAACATTAATGAATTAAGAGAAATCGAAGAAATAAATAATATCCAAAGATTTTACGGAACACTTCCTATAAACGAATTAAAGATGATTCAATATCGAATGATCAAAGAACAGAATGGAAGTGGAATGTTTCCCATTTTGATCTCCATTCTACCGTGGCTTGGGTTAATATTTTCTAAACAAATTCAAAAAATTGCAGAGAAAAATATTTATTTTATTTATATTTTCCTTACTTTGTTTACTTGTTTCGCACTTATTTTTATTTTACTACATTATCGTGAAAAAGCTTGGGCGTCATTACACACCGAAATTCTTAAAGATATGATTGACAATCATGAAAAAAAGGAAATGTAAATGAGTAAAACTAGATGAACTGATTGCATGAACATTACGTCGACATTAACTATCATTATCGATATAATTGCGATATCAAATTTGTCATCTTTCACCGTTAATATTAAAAGACTATTCTATAATTAAAGGAGATTTAGCATTTTGACTCAATGATTAAAGAAAGGAAGTGTACACATGTCGAATAAAATAACCATTTCTATTCTACTAACAAGCGATATTCACGGTAATATTCTCCCGATTAACTATGGGAACAACGATAAAAGCAATGTCGGATTGGCTCAACTATCCACTATCATACAGCAGCAAAAATCAAGTGATCGTAATCACATAGTTCTGATCGATAATGGGGACATCATTCAAGGTACACCGTTAACTTACTTTTATGCCAGGGTTTGTAATATTGGAATCAACCCTATGATATCTGTTATGAATTACATGGGATTTGATGCAGCGGTCCTAGGAAATCATGAATTTAACTATGGACAAGCTGTTTTACAAAAATCAATTAAAGACTCCAAATTCCCTTGGCTCTCTGCAAATATTCTACATAAAGAAACGAAACTCCCCTACTATGGTAAACCATATACAATTAAAATACTCGCAGATAATGTAAAAGTAGGCATATTAGGTTTAACAACAGATTACATACCAAATTGGGAAAACCCTAACCATATTAAAGATTTGAGCTTTGAAAATGTAGTAAAGGCCGCGAAAAAGTGGGTTCCATTTTTAAGAAACGAAGAAAAAGTGGATGTAGTTATTGTTTCCTACCACGGTGGCTTTGAACGCGACCTAGAAACAGGTGAGACTACTGAACACCTTACAGGAGAAAATCAAGGTTACCAGTTATGTCAAGAAGTTGAGGGAATTGATGTTTTGTTAACTGGCCATCAACATCGTTTTCTCACTGGGAAAGTTAATAATGTCAGCATTATCCAACCTGGTGATAAAGGACAAGCATTAGGCAAAGTACAACTTTTTTTGGAAAAGCAAATCGATAAATGGGAAATTGTTGGGAAATCATCTGAGTTAATTAAAGTTGATGAGTTAACAGAACCTGACCCTAAAGTTATTGAACTGACTAAAACATTTGAAGAGAAGACACAGGCGTGGCTAGATCAACCTATTGGAAAAATTCAAGGAGATATGCTGATTAACAACCCATTGGAAATTCGAACAAAAGATAATGCATTAATTGAATTTATAAATAAAGTACAAATGGATATTGCTAAAGTTGACATTTCAAACACGGCCTTATTTTCAGACCAATCTCCTGGATTACACTCAGATGTAACAATGAGGGACATTGTATCAAATTATATTTACCCTAACACGTTAAAAGTTTTAAAAATAACAGGCAAAGATATGAAAGATGCACTTGAACGTTCAGCCTCTTATTTCGCTCCCTATAATGGTAAAGACATCGAAGTAAACCTAGAGTTTACAACCCCAAAGCCTCAGCACTACAACTATGATATGTGGGAAGGAATTGAATACGAAATTAATATCTCTCGCCCTTTCGGTGAGAGAATCGTGCGCCTAACCTACAAAGGAGAACCTATTGATTTTGATAAAGAATATCACGTTGTAATGAATAATTACCGAGCTGGTGGCGGTGGTGATTATGCGATGTTCCAAAATAAAGAAGTGGTCCAAGACATCCCACTTGATGTTTCTGAACTTCTCGCCAACTATATTTTAGAAAGAAAGGTCATTGAAGCGACAGTAAATCATAACTGGAAAGTCGTTCATGATTAGTGATAGTTCAATTCACATCAAACCATTGTGCTGGTACAAAGGGAACAAGCGTAATACAAAATCATCTGTTCCCTTTGTAATAAATATTTTTTCTTATTAATAATTTTCTTCGAATCCGTGATTATTTCCTCGACCAAACTCTAAACGCCGTACCCTTCGACTCAAACTCTCAACTTCTGATTCTAACCGAGATACACGTTGTGCAATACC
Source organism: Alkalihalobacterium alkalinitrilicum (assembly GCF_002019605.1). Classification (NCBI taxonomy): domain Bacteria; kingdom Bacillati; phylum Bacillota; class Bacilli; order Caryophanales; family Bacillaceae; genus Alkalihalobacterium; species Alkalihalobacterium alkalinitrilicum. The sequence continues at coordinate 1,520,040 of NZ_KV917368.1, forward strand.
TGTCGGTGGTACTGGTGTTGCTGGTGGTTGTGGTGGGAAAGGACTTGGTGGATAAGGAGCTGGGGTAAATCTCGGAATAGTAAGGACTTGACCAACAAATACTAGATTTGGGTTGATTATTGCATTAGCTAAGATAAACTTAATCTAAATACTTCTTTTTATATTTTGCAAGAGTTAGTAAAGCCCACGTATGATTTAAGCTATGGTAGTAAAAGTAAACACTACCTGGAATGCCTCCTCCTGTCGGGTAAACTGTCGTCCAATCATTTCTTTTTAGAGTATTTATTAAATAGTGAATACCACGATTAATTTCGTGGGTTGGTTTATCATTTATTTCAATGAGCATTTCCAATGCCCAAGCACTTTGGGTAGGAGTACTATGTTTGAGTGGAACGTATTTTTTTACAACATCACTATAACAAGATTCACCCCAACCCCCATCTTCATTTTGAATACTTAGCATCCACTGATTCGCTTTTCGAATGGCTGGGTCATAAGGGGATACACCAACAGCCAATAAACCTATAACAACTGCACTCGTGCCATGTGTATAAGAGATCCCCCATCTACCATACCAAGAACCATTTTTTTCTTGTTGTCTTTTTAACCAACGAATGGCTTTTTGTATGCGAAAATGTTTTTCGGTCTTACCACAATCATACCCCAAAAACTGAAGGACTCTTCCTGTTAAATCATTCGTTGAAGGATCAATAGCAAACTCTTTTGCTTCTTCAAAAGGAATCAATAAATTAATTATCCTTCGATTAAGATTTTTTTCGAAGGCTGGCCATCCCCCGTCATCATTTTGCATCATTAATACCCAATTCAACCCTTTATTCCAAGCATTACGAAACCTATTATTGTATACTGAACTTCTTTTTAACGCACGTAGAGCAATTGCGGTACAATCTACATCTGGATACATCGTATTTATGTCTGAAAAGCCCCAGCCACCTGGCTTGGCTTTCGGATTGCGAACAATCCAATCCCCTATTTGTAAATGTTGTCGAGAAAGTATATATTCGTTGGCTTTTTTGATTACTGAATTTGTTGGGAGTACGTTCGATTCTTGCAATGTAAAACTGATAATTGCCGTATCCCAAACTGTTGATGTTGCTGCCTGCAAATGATCCGCTTCATCGAATCTATAAACGAGCGACTTCAGCCCTTGTATTGCATTAACTATTATTTGAGATTGTTTTGTATAACCTAGTGAAATCATAGCAAAAATCATATAAATAGTTGCAGGGGCGTAACTGTAAAGCGTTCCATCGGGTTCAATTCGCTCCAACAAAAAGCTTTCTGTGGTTCTCATTGATTTTTTTAAGAGACGTTTTGACAATGGTGGAATTAACTTAGTAGGCAATGTTATCAGTTTTAAAAAAGACGTAAAGAGAGCTAGAGGATCTTTTGGGTGTTTTTTAATTGTATATAGATGATGAATATTGGGGGTATATTTGTTTTTTATTGAGAATCGTTTGTTGGCCATAATTATGATCGGAAGGAAATGAACACGTGCATGGCCAACAATGTCGTATTTATTAACGGGGAAGTTGTTCGGTAATAGAGTGAACTCAAGTGGTATACTTACACTTTTTGGCCAACGGATTTCACCGCTGATTGCAAGTAATACAAGCGTAAATAATTTGTTAACATTTCCTATCCCGCCTTTAGAACGAATAAATTGTTCAGCTTTTTTCATATTTTCGTCTTCACGATTTCGATGCTGAGAAAAAAGTAATCCATAGTATGCTTCGACGGTGGTCTCTAAATCACCGTCGCTATCGTAGCAAAGTTTCCAAGCACCATTTTCCGCTTGTTTACTTATAATCCGATTAGCTAATTGAGCAATCAGTTCTTCCTCTCCTTCAATTTCTAATAACCGTAATAAGATGATAAAATACACATCGGTTATTGGGCTTGCTTCTAAACTATACCCCCACGAACCATCGGATGATTGATCAATTTTTAGCTTATCTATAATGTTTTCAATACTAGACAATAGCTCTTCTTTCATCAATTTATAATACCTACTTTCTTCTGTTCCTCTTATATATCCATGTACCTATGTTATGTAACACATTAAGGGTGGTGAAGATCGCAAACAATTATGACCATGTATTGTTAAATTAAATTTATAGAATATAAAAAACTGACTAGTAGATGACCTCATCTGCTCTAGTCAGCTTTATTATAGGAATTAATTATCAATTACTTACTTGCCCATCTGTCAATTAGAACGTTAATAGCTCCATCCCCAGTCACATTGGTTGCTGTACCAAAACTATCTTGCGCCATATAAAGAGCAATCATTAATCCGATAGCAGCTTCATTAAATCCAAGCATCGATGTTAGCACACCTAATGCTGCCATAATAGCTCCGCCTGGAACTCCTGGGGCTGCAACCATAATTAAACCGAGCATGAATATAACGGGCATAAATTTTACAAAGGATGGATGTGGTAACTCGGGTGATAGAGACATTACGGCAATTGCACACATCACGATTGTAATTACACTTCCTGATAAATGAATCGTAGCACAAAGGGGCACACCGAAATTAGCAATATCCTCTTTTACTTCATTCTTCTTAACCGATTTTAATGTCACTGGTATGGTCGCCGCACTACTCATTGTTCCAATTGCGGTAAAGTAAGCGGGGAGCATATTCTTAATCAATCGGAGTGGATTTTTCTTAGTTACCACTCCAGCGATGATATATTGGATTACTAACCAGGTCCAATGAGTAACTATGGCTAAAACTAAAATGACACCGAATACCTTTAAAGTGGCAAACACTTCTCCTTCAGCAGCAAGTTCAGCAAAAATACCTGCAATATAGATAGGTAAAAATGGAATAATAATTTTCGTAATTACCATTTCAACAATGGCTTTTCCTTCATCAAAAAACTTTTTTAACCATTCTCCTCCTGTTTTGGCTACTCCAATTCCAAATACAAAAGCTGTCACTAAAGCTGTCACTACCCCCATTAATGGTGCAATTTCGAGATTAAGAAACGGTTCTAATGCTGATCCTTCAGCTACACTTCCTCCATCCGCTGTTAAAAAAGGAACGATGGTAATTGCCACTAGAAAAGCTAAGAAACCCGCAATGATCGTTGAAATGTACGCTGTTCCAACCGTCATACCAACGAGCCTCCCTGAGCTCTTCCCTAAGCCTGCAACTCCACTAGCAATGAAGAACAGTATGATAAATGGAATGATGAAACCGATAAAGCTACCGAAAAGAACTTTAAGTGTAATAAAAAAACGAATAAGAAACTCTGGACCAATTAGCCCTAGTACAATCCCAAAGATGATTCCAATGATTAATTTAAAAATTAATTTCATGTAAAATGCTCCTTCATTAAATTTGTACACTTGAAACACACATATGTATATCCCTATTTTACATAGTGCCCAATAATATTCAATGATTTTTTATGTTTTCAGAATAGTTATTTTTTATACTAACATAATGTATTAGGTTCATTTTTAATGTTTCCCTTATTATTAGTTAAAAAGAAACATACTACTCCATTTCAAGTTCCGATCCAAATTTACTGAAATATAATAAAAAAGAACAAGCAGTTTATTTGACTACCTGTTCTTTTTATACAGTAAGCTAGTTCATTTATATGGACTTTATATAACCTGCTAATTCTATGTTAGTAAATCTAAAATCTCCTCTTCAGTTAAACTAGTGAGCATCGTCTCCCCAGGTTGAATAACCTTTTCAATGAGTTCTTTTTTTGTTTGTTGCATCTCATAAATCTTTTCTTCAATTGTACCATGAGTGATCATTTTGATCACTTGAACAACGCTTTTCTGGCCAATTCTATGAGCTCGCCCTGCGGCTTGTTCTTCAATAGCGGGGTTCCACCATAAATCATATAAAATAACAGTATCCGCACCTGTTAAATTTAAGCCTGTTCCACCTGCTTTTAATGAGATTAAGAACAAGCTATTCTCTCCTCGGTTAAATCGTTCTGCCATTTCAACTCGTTCTTTTCCTGGAGTTTGTCCATCCAAATAAAAATAGTTATAGCCTTCTTTCTGTATTCTTTCTTCAATTATTTTAAGCATTGACGCAAACTGAGAAAAAATAAGAATACGCTTTCCATTTTCAACTGCACTTTGAACAGTCTCAAGAAGTTGTTCTAACTTTCCCGAACCTCCTTCATATTGGTCAAGAAACAGAGCGGGATGGCAACATAGCTGTCGTAGCCTCGTTAAGGCAGCTAATATTTTTATACGACCTTTATTAAGACCCTCTACTTGTAAAATTTCTGACGTTTCTTGTTTCACTTTTTGTAAATAACCGACATACAATTCTTTTTGTGTTTTTGTTAACTCCGATATTTGAACCGTTTCAATTTTATCTGGTAACTCTTTTAATACATCTGATTTCACTCGACGTAAAATGAAAGGCTTCACCATTTTAGAAATCTGATCAAGTTCGATTTTACTAAAGTCTTGTTTTTTTGGAAAAAACCCTGGTAGCAAAACGTAAAAGATCGACCATAATTCATCAATCGAATTTTCAATAGGCGTCCCACTTAATGCAAAACGTTTTGGTGCACGGATCTTAGTAATCGCTTTAAATGTTTTCGTTTGTGGATTTTTGATCGCTTGAGCTTCATCTAATATTAATGTATCAAAATTACGCTCGGCGTATAAATCTATATCTTGCCGTACTAAAGGATACGACGTTATACAAACATCAACATTGGTTAGGTCCTCTAACTTTCTTTTTCTCTCATCAGGTGTACCGTCTATAACTGCTACTCGTAAACTCGACGCAAATTTTTTACATTCGCTTTTCCAATTATATATAAGTGATGCCGGTGCAACAACAAGTGACGGAAGTGCCAATTCATTTCTTTCTTTTTCTGAAACGAGAAAAGTAATACTTTGTAATGTTTTTCCTAAACCCATATCATCTGCCAAAATTCCACCTAGACGATATGTCGCTAACGTTTTGAGCCACTGAAAGCCAAACTGTTGATAATCACGAAGTTCCGCCTGGACATTTTCAGGTATTTTAACGTCTAGTTCATCAGGATGTTTCAAGTTTTGTAATAGTTTTCGAAATGCTTTACTATATCTTGCTTTATACTGATCATCTTGACCAATAATGTTTTCTATTTGCATACTTCTATAAAGTGGAATTGCTACTTTACCATCTTCAAGCTGTGATTTCTGTATATCCAACTGCCCAAAAATTTGATTAATTTGCTGAAAGGATTGATCTTCAAAAGATAAAAATGAACCGTTCGCTAATCGGAAATAGCGTTTTTTCTCAACAACAGCTTGTAAGATGTCTTGAATGGACTGTTGTTCAATGCCATCCAAATTGAAACTTACTTCTAGCCAATTTCCATTCGAGTCAATGTCAATAGCAGTCGAAGGTTCGTAACGTTCAAATCCTAACAATCCTTTTGCAGAGTTGGTCAGAAAAACGTCAGCATTATGTTCAAAAAGCGGTAACATGTGAAACAGAAAGTTATAAATCTCTTCTTCCCCTTCTACATATAATTGATTGCCATTTATTTTTAACAATGACCCTTCAATAACATCCATTACGTTTTGTTCTTTGTCTACATCGCGAATTATGATTTTTGGGGTAATTTTTTCATTTCGATTTTCATAATCAAAAGGATTAATAACAATATCCCCATAATGATGTTCAACTTTAACAGTAACTCTCTCATTATCATAATCAATATAGACTTTTGACTGAAGCGGAACACTAATTAATTCATCTTTCAGTGCCTCATCCATTTGAATTGTCGTTAATTTATTTAATTTCGGGACAACGTGGGAAACAAATGGTTCGATCTGTTCCTTTGCAATTGCTAACCTTTCTTGACCTAAAAATTTATCTAATTCCTTCATGTACGTTTGTTGATCAGTTGTTAATTTGTATAAATTTAACTCATCAAAAACATACCCATACATCTCCATAAAATACAAATCTTGCATCTGACCAAGGTCCAAAATATATTCATCTTCTTCTCCCTTTAATATCTCGATCGAATATGGAAATTCAAAATTAGGGTGAATAGCAATAATTTGATTAGAACCTAGAGAATTACTGTATAAAAGTTCCGTCTTCGTTTCATGAAAGATAGAAAGTAGCGCCTCTACTGTATACGGGGCTATTAATAATTCTCGTTCAGGTATGATTGAAGACGTTGACCAATAGTTGGATGACATCCTTGTGTACAATTGTTCTTGTTCATACATTTCATAAAGCATTCTAAGAATATTTTGATCTTTACCAGCGAATTGATGGTCAATTGGATCAAAGCTAAAATTAGTAGTAAAAAAGTAAGACTTTTGTTGGTGGACATGTTTAAGAAATTCACCTATTTTTTTAACCACATACACTCTTTTAGGCCCAACTTTTAATTCAATCGTAAAAAAATACTTGTCTTGCTGTAAGTATGAATTATGTATTTTCAAATAATATTCCACGTTTAAAAGTTCTTTTGTATGTATACTCATCTCTGCTTTTTCGGGCGTTCGCAAATTAGTAAAAGATTCGATGAAAGAATTAGCCGTATCATAACTTCTTCGTTTTTGTTGTTTTACAAAAAAGTCTTTACTTTCGGTTAGCGACCCGTGTTCAGCGATCTTTAATAATACCGCTACACTATGCTTACATTCACCATAACTAACATGTGCTGGGCAATTGCAATCATCAACGATCATTCCATTTTTTTTAATGCTGATTTCTACCTCGTATTGTTCACTACCGAGTACAAGAGCATACCATGCTTGCTCTTGTGCATCATAGTTTAATTTTTCTACACGATTTTCATAATAATATACCAATCCTCGTCGAAAGACTTGACTTGAGAACATATTTTTAACTTCAGATTTTGTTATCGTATGATTCATTTTTGATTTCATTTTTTCCCAACTCTTCCTTTAACCAGTTCTATAATACATTATACTACGCTGACGAAACGACATCCAAATGAATCAAGGAACAACTTTTATGTCGAGTAACATTTCGTTAGGCGAAATTGTTTGGAATATGTTAAAATTTCTATAGGGAGCTTTCTTGGTTATAAAGGAGTTTTCAAATGAATAACATAGGAATTCAACGCTTGTTGGAAACCACATTATTAGGGTTTTTAGGTGGACTAATATTTAGTTTAGCGCACCTCCCTTTACCTTGGGTATTGTGATCGTTAACTTTTGTTATAAGTGGTATTTTAAGAAACAAGTTGCCAAACAAGCCGCGTAACGGATATTAATTTCTTCAATCACGATGGGTAGACGTTTTATTGTAGATTATAGTGCTTTAATTTATTAAAAAATGTATACAAAAATCACTAACAAAAGGATATAAGGGGTCGAGACTTATATCCTTCCGTATTAATATTAATTAATGTTAGTCCATGAGTTGTACCTGTCAGTGACCCACTTTTACTCGTGACTCAGTTCACTCAAAGCCTTTTTCTAATTCATCAATAAGAGTACCTACAAACTGAACTGTTTTTCGAATCGGCTCAGTGTTTGACATATCTATACCTGCCATTTTCATTAGATCAAGTGGTTTTTTCGTGCCACCCGCTTTTAGCACTTCTACCCAACGCGCCGCAGCAGGTTGGCCTTCTTCTTGAATCATTTGTGCTACTGCCGTCGAAGCTGTTAATCCAGCTGCATACGTATACGGATATAAGCCCATGTAGTAGTGAGGCTGTCGCATCCAAGTAAGCCGTGCCCCTTCATCAATTTCAACAGTATCTCCCCAGAAATCAGAAAGAACGGAACCTTTTAAGTCACATAGAACTTTCGCTGTAATTGGTTTTCCTGCTTCCGCATGAGCGTAAACGCGTCGTTGCATTTCTGCTTCTAACAAGTGTGTCACATAGTTATGATAATAAGTGCCTAATACTTGTACAATCACAGCAAGACGCTTACGTGGTTCTTCTGACTTGGCTAATAAAGAATGACTTAATAGCATTTCATTTAATGTAGAGGGTGCTTCAATAAAATACAATGATGGTCTTGTGTTATGATAACGTTGATAACGACCTGCAAGCGCAAAATGCCCCGCGTGCCCTAACTCATGGGCTAATGTAAACGCTGAACGCATTTTACCTGCCCATGTCATTAAGATATACGGGTGAACACCATACGGACTCGAACAAAACGCTCCACTCCGTTTCCCAATGGTATCAGCATAATCAACCCATCGCTCTTTAATTGCCTTTGTCATAATCTCCATGTACTCTGATCCCATCACTTCTAACGATTCAAGTACTTCTTTCGCAGCTTCATGGTACGATACATCAGCGTTATATTCTGGATCAAGCGGTGCCTTTAAATCACAAACGTACATAGTATCAAGCCCCAACACTCTTTGTTTTAATTTAGCAAAACGTCGCATATGTGGAGCTAACTCGGTTTGAATAACATCCAAAATATTATGGTACATTTCCATTGTTACTTCCTGAGGTTGCAACAGCATGTTCGTTACTGATGTATAGTTACGTTCACGTGCCATCACCACTTGCTTTTTCACTTCGGTAGCGTATGTAGTAGCAAAAGTATTTTTATATTGATTGAATGCCTTTGTATATGAAGCATACGCTTGTCTACGTTCATTTGTATTAGAAGATTGCTCATACAACGTTTCATATAATGCAAGTGACAGTTGTTGTTCTTCCCCTTTATCATTCATGATCGGCTCAAACTGCATATCTGCCGATTTGCTTCGTGTATAAACTGCAAAAGGAGCATCTAACACTTCACCTAATGAAGCTAAAATAGCTTCAGCTTCAGGTGATAGTCGATGGGGCTTCGTATCTAAAAGTTCAGTTAATGTTTTACGGTACGTCCCAAGGGCATTTTCTTTCTCTAGAAACGCTTCAATTACTCCTTCAGGTAACTCTAAAATTTCAGATTGTACAAATGATAAAGCCGCATGTATTGAAGCGACTGTTGAAGATGCTTGACTGGAATTCTCCTGATAAAGTGGATTCGTGCCATCAACAGACGTATTTAATTGAGCATATGTAGCTACACGAATGGTGCGTTGCAAAAGTTCATCCTGAGCATTTAGACATGAAAGTAAAATATGAGCTCCTTCTCCTAAGCGCCCTTTATACTGAGTTACCGTTTCAATTTGATCGGACAATTGATTTAGTTCCTCCACCCAAGCTTCATTCGAAGAAAATAAATCACTTAAATCCCATGTTTGTTCTACTGGTACATCAGTTCGAGCAGGTCTTTTAGACATTCGCTTTCAGCTCCTCTATAGCATAAATATTATTATAATATATTACGTAACTCGAAGGTATTTCTATTTTACCACTTTTTCTCCTTAAAAACTCCATCATTATGAATATTCATATAATTACATATACAAATTAAAAAAGCTTAGTCTACTTTTCCCGACTAAGCTTTAAAAAATTTATTGCTTGTTTCATATTCATATAGAGAATCCCATATAGCTCCCGTTACTGGCTTTATAATAATAAATATCCAAATAACACACCAACTGTTCCAAAAATAAGCGTAAATACCATGTTTCGTCGTGTAATTCGATAAGGATTTTGGTTTGTATTCATAGATGTCATTGTCACGGTAACTCCATAGGTCGCTACTGAAGCTGTAGCTAATGCTCCAGTAATAAGGACAATACCAATACTCACAGGATTGATCATGTCATACAAGGGTGGTAACACTTCGATCAATACACCAATTGTCGCAACTGGGTGCACTCCAATCATACTCATGACTAGGTAGGTCACCTGAATAAGTATAAAAATAATGATAGGTGAATGGGCAGCCGCTAAAAACGGTTGTTGAATAGATTGAAGAAACGGCGTTTCATTTAAACTACTTGAAAAAAAAGCCAGCGATATAAATAGAACTACAAAATTTTGCATATTATTAGTTCGTACTTTCCAAGTTTCCCAACCAATCGTACAAAAGCTACGCCATCTTTTCATAATAATGGCCCAACCAAAGGAAAATGGTAATATAACTAACGTAACAGATAAAATAAAATTTAACTGAAAGTAATTTCCAACCGTAACCACAATAACTAAAAAGGACGTTAACGCAATTAATAATTGGACTACTTGTATAGCGATTTCCTTAGGTTTTATCTTCCTTACGACACTATTTCCAGGCGGCTCGTATGGGATGGATTGAAACCTTCTTTTACTCCATAAACTATCAAATATTAGTACAATGATAGAACATAGAAATAACCAAGGTAAATAAGTGAGGTAACTAACCCCTGTTGCATCGACTGTGATGGCAACGATAATTTCCATCGGACTCCATACTAATGCTAGAGCAAATGCTCTTAAGGTTGTTCGACTAATAAAAGAGTCACTTAAACTTTTCTTCATTTTTGATAAATTTTTTTTCAGAACATCCTGCGTGAACGGAATGGCAGACAAGTTAATAAACATACAAAGTATATATGTCGTAAAAGAACTTCTTACATATAATTTTCCAAGATCAGCTACATTTACTTTCATCATGTCATTAATTCTTCGATCAAAACGGCCAGCCCTTACAACACTGTTCATCCAAGGTAGTACAGTTAAAAAGGCTAACAATGCCATATTTGAAGTCGTATATAGTGGAATTTGATGGAATGGTAAGCCAGAATAAACATAAAACCCTAACCCAACCATTACAAAAATACTACCCATGATTTTAAACAATCTCGTAGCACCTAAAAAAGATATACCTAGCATAGGTACTGATAATATACCAACAACATAAGTGACTATGTAACTATCAATAAACGTATTTATAATAAATAGTAACAAGATGACTGTATAAATCCAATACAAATTAGCATTGATCCATCTACACATAAATTTTTGCCCCTTTACTTGATGAGACAAATTAATATTTCGTCCCCCTACATTCTTAACATTTATTTACATTACTCCTCTTTTCAAAATCTTTCAAGCTTTTATTATAAAAAATTCGAAATTTTAAACTAAAAAATGTGACCTAATATGGTGTTGTCTGCGTTTTTCGAAAAAATTCAAGATAATTTCATCATCCTTAATTTCTAATAAAGATTTAAATATTTTTATTTTTGTCAAATACATTGTAAAATAAATTATCAGACTTTTAAATGGACGACTAAAAAATAACTTATTAGTTATACTCGAGATTAAATTAAGTTTATTAGAATAGTATAAAAGGAGATGTCTTCATGACGAAGGATCAAAAAAAGAGAATGTGGATTTATGCTTCGATTGGCATTTTAACAACCATTGTTGTATTAGCTTTCGCAAGGCTTTCATATGGCGTAGTATTGCCTTTCATGAGAGATGGCCTAAAAATCTCATACAAAGAAGCTGGATTACTTGGAACGGTTACTTCATTAGGGTATGTAAGTATGGTCATGTATGCTGGGATCCTTTCGTCTAAATGGGGTGGAAAGAAAACGATATTACTAGGAATTTCTATCGTGACAACAGGCTTTATCGGGCTTACCTTTACCCCTTTTTACTGGGTGACAATTATTTTTATGCTTTTATTAGGAGTAGGTACTGCCTTTACATACACTCCACTAATTTCATTACTCGTGGCTTGGTTTCCACAACATAAAGGGTTCATCATTGGTTTAACAGCAAGTGGTGTTGGCGTTGGGATGCTTTTGACAGGAATTGTTATTCCTTATTTGAATAGCATTTACCCTGATATTGGCTGGAGAATGTCTTGGGGATTATTTGCCATTTTTAGTATGATAGTCGTGACATTAACATTACTATTTATTAAAAATCCACCTTCTGATAGACCATCAGAACAAAGTCATCAACATACATCCCCAAAAGAAATTTATAAAAACCGTGCCGTTATTAATGTCGGGCTTATTTATGGAGTCATAGGAATTGCATACCTGGTCCAAATGTTGTTTATTATGAGTTTCATGATTGAATATGGTTTAGATGTTAAATTAGCTGGACAACTAATTGCACTAAATGGAATTTTATCTATTTTCAGTGGTCCAATTTGGGGGCTTATTTCGGATCATTTAGGAAGACGAAAATCACTTATCTTAACAATGGCACTTACCATGACTACTATGCTTCTTCCTATCTTTTATCCTACAGTCGTTGGGTTTACTATTCATATTGTTGTATTAAGCTGTACATTGATTGGTTTATTTACTTTAGTTCAAGCAGCTAGCATGGATCAAGTGAAACCGGCCGACATGCCATTAGCTTTTAGCTATGTTACTGTTTTCTTTGCAGTAGGTCAATTTATTGGACCAACGGTTGCAGGGTGGTTAATCGATGACTTTGGTGGATTTAAAAGTGCGTTTTTATTTGCGTCTGTTGCCTTATTTATTGGGTTGCTATTATCCTTAAAAGTAAAAAGTGCACAGCAACAGAGTGCAGAAGAGCCGAGAATAGCTGCCGAATCAAACTGAAAAATTTCTAAGGTCAATTATTTAAACGTATCAATATAATGACTATCATTGAGTGCAAGAAAGGCGAATGGTGAAAATAGAAGAAGCACATATAAAACATAATAATCACTGTGCTTCTTCGCCTAGTTATATTTTAATGAGGCTAATACTGCGTCAACTGCTTTTTGCCCCGATTGAACCGCTCCCTCCATATACAAACGCCATTCTGTCGCAGTTTCGGTACCTGCCCAATAGATTGGACCAATTGGTTCGCTTAATGCTCTCCCGTATTTTGTCAAGATACCTGGTGGAAAATGACTTCCAAATCCACCACCAGTCCACTTTTCTTCTGACCAATCTTTTTCAAAAAGATGAAGCGGGCTAGCTGCCTTTTTACCAAAAAATCGCACTAACGATTTTATCGTCTCTTGTCTACGATAACTTTCACCCATTTTACTGAAAATTTGTGCATTATCTCCACCTATCAAAACTGTAAGTACACCTAACGATTCATCATCAGGAGAACTATCCATCGTTAAACTGATCGGTCCTTGATCCGATAGTAACGAGCCATTTAATCCGTCTTCTCGCCAAAATGGATAATCATAAATAACTACTATTTTTATCACATAGGGAAAGTCTGCATAAGACTGAAGTTCTCTTCTTATTTCTGGTAACCTCGGTTCAAATGTGATGCGCTGAACAATATTTGGTGGTACTGTAACGATTACTTTTTTCGATTGCCATTTGTCATCGTGTGATGTAATGATTGCTCTATCACTTTCATATTCAATCTTGTTCACTGGTCGATTGTAAAGTATGTGGCTTTGTATTCGTTCAGTCATTCGTTCGACTAACATTGCTGCTCCTTGCTCAATCCACATTTGTTCAGCAGATAATAATTGATTCACACCACCAGCTGATTTAACAAACCAAAGGAAATCTAAGGCCGAAACGTTCTCTAATTTCGTGCTCATTTCTTCTTCTGTCAATAAAGCAAAGAACATCTTACCTTCTTCAGTAAACATATAAGTATTTATGAAATCTTGTATCGTTATTTTATCTAAGTCTTGTCCAAGGTCTGATTCCCACTGGTCCTCTATCGGGAGTTGTTTTATTAGTTGATTGATCTTTCGTTTAATTTTAAACAGGTCTAAAAGCGCCAAACGTGAAACAGGTGAAAAAAACCCACTTATTTTCTTTATTCGGCCTCGCTGTTCGTAAATCGATTTCCCTTTTTGATTGGTTGTTATTGTCTTTAAGTTATATTCATTTATTAATTGTTTCATTCTAGAATGAAACGAGCTAATCCATTGAGCTCCTAAATCAAAACCAAACCCATTATCAGTAAAACTATCAATACGACCACCAGGACGATTTCGTGCTTCTAAGACAACAAATGAATATTTTTTCTTTGATAGTTCAAGGGCAGCTGCTAGTCCTGACAAACCCGCCCCAACAATCACAATATCTACTTGATTTACTTCAGACAAAACCATCCCTTCTTTCTAATAGGGAATTCCTCTATTTTTTTATTAATAAATTTTTCTTTTTCAAGGCTAATACGCATCTCAACAGTACAGCTTCTAACCTTGGGTTATTTCACGTAGTTGGGTGACTTTCTCATTAAGATACTGAAGATCTAATTCTTGAAGAACTTCTTTATTAAAGCCTTTATAAATATATTTGCTGAACTACCATACTTTATTCTTTATCTTTTTTTCATTTACTTCTGAAATGGCGATTAACGCTTCATAAGTAGCAAGAATAATAGAGATATCAAATTTGCCATAATGGCAAATTTGATAAAAAGTAACGTAAAGTAACTCTTCAACCTTCTTTTGTGGCGAAATTACTCTTATAATACTATTTTCAGAGTAAGTTACATAATTACCGTCTTGCTTACAGGCTTCCGATAATAATTTCCCTAAATGCAATATACCATCAATGGCTGTATTTGGATCATTAATTCCTAAGTAAACACTTAAATGAACACAGACTAAGAATGTCACGTCCTGTGACAACGTCTGTGTGACCAGCATCATGCTGGCCTCAGTAACAACCCGATTGGTTCAACTAATATTCAATGGGCGCTGAAGGAAACACCCCACTGATTGAAGTTTTACTTTATTGTATCCTTATCGCTAAATGTTATAATTGACTTATTATTTCATATTAATTAATCATTTCTAAAGAATATTTTGTTCATAATTTATCAATCTTCCCTTCTCCATTGTCTCATTTAATGTGATGATATGTTACCTTTCTTTAATTCGTTTCGTTCCGAATGATAATCTTCGTTATTTACACTTACGTTTGTCATAAAAATATTAATACAAACAACGACGATAATAAGCCAAACCCACCACTTTTTCCAAAACGGGGTCTTCTTTCTCATTTCTAATTCATCCTTTTTTAACAAAAATTAAACTACTTTTTATAATAGCCACTCCCAACAGCTTTATACTTTTGTCACTCTTTGATATTAAATGAAAGAAAGAAAAACACCTTCCGTATATTGACGAAAAGGTGCTTACCAAACGATTAAATTCGTATCACTCTATTATACAACCCGTTTTTTTAATCTAGATAACATCTTAAGAGACTTTCCAGTACCGATAGCGACGGATTCTAAAGGGCTAGGTGCTATCATAACAGGAACGACAATCTGTTCACTTAACCATTCTTCTAATCCATTTAATAAAGCTCCACCACCTGTAAGGATAACTCCACGATCCACAATATCACCACTTAACTCTGGTGGACACTCTTCTAGGGTCGCGCGAATAGCCTCTAATATGTGGAGAAGGTCTTCATTCATCGATTGCTGAATTTCTGTTGAATGGATCGTAACATTTTTAGGTAAACCTGTGACGAGATCTCTCCCTCGAATATCCATTGATTCCTTTTCATGTTCACAAGGTGCATAGCCAATGTCTATTTTGATTTGTTCTGCGGTTCTTTCACCAATTAAGAGGTTATACTTTTTTCGTACATATTGAATAATCCCTTCATCAAACTTGTGCCCACCAATTCGTACCGACTGACAAGATACAACTCCACCAAAAGAGATAATTCCGATTTCTGTTGTCCCTCCACCGATGTCTACGATAACATTGGCAATCGGTTCATCTACTGGCAATCCAGCTCCAATCGCAGCTGCGACAGGTCCTTCAATAAGTTCTACCTGTTTAGCTCCACAACTTCTTACTGCATCAATGATTGCGCGTTGTTCGACCGATGTTGAACCTGATGGAGTGCATACGATGACACTCGGTTTTCTAAAGGATAATCCTAGCTTTTTTGCTGAGAATTTCATTACATGTTTAAGTAACATCGCTGTAACATCAAAATCAGCGATTACTCCATTTTTTAACGGATTTACCACTTTAATATTTTCAGGAGTTTTACCAACCATTTGTTTTGCGTCGGATCCAACCGCTACGACTTCATGCGAATGTTTATTTATAGCAACAATTGTAGGCTCATTAAAGATAATACCTTTATCTCGACTATAAACTAGAGTATTTGCTGTTCCTAAATCTATCCCTATTTCAAAATTCGAAAACATATATTCCACCAACTTTTTTATTCATAATTATTTTGTTCAAAAAAGGTTAAGATAACAAAGCTTCGAGTATTTCAATGCTATTTTCACAGAATAGAAACATCTTCTGCTTTTTGAATCACTTCGGAGAAAAGTAACAAAGAGGATTAAAGCAAGTTTCAGGTTTTTGAACAACTTTATTAGGTAATTTTATCAACAAGTTAAACTAGAAAATAGCTTCTATCGCCTTATCTTCTATGTAAAATCATGTGTGAATATGTAAAGAAAAATCGAAAATAAGGACAATAGGACGAGTGAATGTCATATTGCGGAGTGAATATGAAGGACAATAATTATATAGAACTATTTCGATACGACTATATAGGGTTTTAAAGATTTTATCATTAAGTTGTTAAAATTGGATAATACTCTACTTTGTGTAAAATTATAGGCTAGAATAAGTTATGAAAAAGGCTGCCTCAATAATGAGTACAGCCCTTTGATATCTAGATTGCTTTTCTACATTTACTTACTTCTTCTTTTGTATCACTATATTTCTTAAAAAACGCCAATGATATTTCATTAAATTGCTTAGAACCTTCTATATTACAAACATGACCGCACTTATCAAGAATTAAAAGTTTACAATTTTGAATTTCGGGAATTTCTTTTTTTATGAAATCAATAAACATATGGTCATTAACGCCAGAAACATATAGAGTCGGAAAATTTTTCTTTAATTTTAAAAAAGAGAGATACGATTGTTCTGTTTCTTTTTTTACGATATTAAACCATTTTATAAATTCTGTTTTCCCAAGTTTTTTTGCTTCTTTTATAAATATCGATCTAGATTTCTCGTGCTGTTTATTAGGCATAATAATGTATGCAAAGAAGCTATATAACCACATATAAGGGATAATCTTTTTTCCGATATCTCCTATCATTAAAAGCAGTTTACATCGCCTATTAAACTTTAAGGCAGCCCCTGCTTGAGTTAATGTTTCAACCCGTTCTGGACTAATGATGGCTATATTATGATTAACAATCGTCCCTAGTGAAATACCGACAAAGTGAGCTGACTTAATATCAAGATAATCCAATACTTTTAATACTTCTTTAGCAATAAATGCAAAAGTATAATGAGCAACAGTTGTGTATTTGTCTTTTGATTTGCCATGGCCACATAAATCTACTAATAAAACATTATATGACTTTTTGTATTCATCAATTTGTTTGTACCATATGTTCGAGTTTCCACCTAATCCATGGATTAATACGAGCCAAGAATGTTTGGGTGATCTCTCATAAGTTGTATAATATAGCATGAACATCTCCTTATTAAGATAATACAGGCTCTCTCTCTTTCTTGTAACCAACAATAATCGTCTTGAACATTTCCTCATCCATCTTTAAAACACTGTTATCTGTTTCTTTTAGTAGTTGAAGGGTGTTGGAAATGTCAAAATCAATATCTCGATTAAAATAAACCTTAAAACTCGAAATGAAATCGTTCAGAACTACTTCTTCTTTTGTCAGTGTTATATTTTCTTTTTGGCTAAATTGAATTTGTGGTAAATCTAATAATTTTTCTATCACTTTTAACCCTATATTATTAACTGGTGGATTTGGATTGGTAATATGGTAAATCTTTCGACTTTCGGCTTTCTCTATACCAGCTAATAAAATATCACAAACATAATCAACTGGAACGAAATTTTGGGTACCTATAGGATTTCCGATAATAGTAAATGTTTTTTGTTTATATTCTCCCCCAACCCTAGCTACTCGCTTTTTAAAAATTTCAAGCCCTTTCAAAAAACCATATAAACCAAACACCGAATCCGTTTCCCCTGTTTTTGAGTCACCTACAATAATCGCTGGTCTAAAAATTGAAACTTTCATAGTTTCACTGTAATTCATTACTAAATGTTCCGCTTCACATTTCGTTCTTTCATAAGCATTGTTAAATTCTCCATTAAGATCATGTAACTTTTCAATTGCACGGTCTTTCTTACCTAAGGTATAAGCGGTACTTACATAGAAGTAAGATTTTACTCCGATGTTTTTTGCGAACTCCAACGTGTTTTGAGTTCCATTGTAGTTAATCTCACGTAGTTCATCCTTCTTTTTAATATCGAATGACAACAATGCCGCAATATGGTAAAAAACATCGATGTTGCTGAATAGTCTGTTTTGATCTTCTTTAGAGATCGATAAGTCATGATTTGAAAGTTCACCCTCAATCACTTCCACCTGTGATTGTAAATGTAAAGGAATTTTATCTAATAAGTTCTGACTCTTCTTTTTAGAACGAGCCAAGACATAAACTTTATGTTTTGAATTAATAAGTTGTAAAATAAGTTGGGTACCTAAAAATCCTGTACCACCAGTTAAAAAAACATTCATCTTGTTGCTCCTTTCCGAGCTGCAAACTTTAACTCAGAGTCAAGTATAACAAAATTTCAATGATAATTTTATGTATAAATCTTTCAATATTGTGAAGACGCTTCCTTACTTTCATTCAAAAAGTAGAAATAATGGTAATTATTATGATATTCACTATTCGTTAGTCCATTTACATACACTATATTAGCGACTACATCTCCGTTTTTAATTTTACCCTGTAATCTAATTTTGGAAAGGATGGTAATAAATGTGGTTGACAGTAAAGGAAAAACAATATTTGGCCAACTTACTAGTCAAACAAAAGAGAAAGGTGTTTATATCAAAAGAGGAAAATGAATTAATTAATACAATCTATCAGAAATTAGGACAAACCACAAACAATCAAACCATTAATAAAATCAGAAAACCTAAACTATAAAGCTGGTAAACTAATTTTTGAACCTACAAATAATAAGAAGAAAGAAGGGTATGAGTTTCCTCCATACCCTTCTTAACTAACTGGACTTCTTCAACATGGCTTTTTCCTTTTTCGCTAATATTCTCTTGTCCAACAATCCCGTTGTTAGATAAACACCGGTAAAGACAAACAGACCACCTATTACTTGAACGAGTGTAATCATTTGCCCTAAGCTAATACTAATGATAGCCGTGAAAACGGGTATCAAGTTTAAAAATACCCCTGACTGACTAGCACCAATTTCTCTAACGGCAATGTTCCAAAATATAAATGAACCAACCGAAGGAAATAGGACGAAATAAACTATGCCGGTTAAGGCTAATGGACTTAGTTCTGAAAAATTGATCCCTTGAGCGAATGCAAAAGGAGCAAAAAGAATCATAGCGATTAAAGCAGATACCGCCGTTGCCGCAATCGGTGGTAGCGACAGCCGCTTTCCGATGATGGAATAAAAGGTCCAAACAATGATGGTTCCAACCATTAAGAGGTCACCTTTATTAAAGTCAAATTGAAAAATACGTGCAATATTCCCTTCCGTTAAAATCACAAACGCTCCAATTAAAGAAATAATAAATCCAAGAAGTTGCATTTTAGACAATTTTTCTTTTAATAAAATGACTGACGCAACAACAATGACACCTGGGTTCATTGCCGCTACTAATGAAGCATTGGTTGAGGTGGTGTATTCTAATGCGGAATAAAGAATTAAATTATACCCGATAATTCCAAGAATTCCGTTAAGAATTAAATAATGCCAATCCTTTTTCACAAGCTTCCAGTTCGGCTTCTCAACAAAATAAGCAATTGGAAATAAAAGAAATAAAGCTAAAAACCACCTTGAAAATGTCATCCAAACGGGGTCCATTTCATTAACGACGTAACTACCCATTACAAAATTCCCCGCCCAAAACAAGGTAGCTAATATTAACATGATCCATACCTGATATTTTTTCACCTTATGCACAACCTTTAAATGCACTAATTAAATTTTAACAACGACTCGCCCACGAATTTGTCCTTTTAAGATTGAAGCTAAATGTTGTGGTAATTGTTGTAAGTCACTATTAACTGCAATCATGTTCAAGTTTTCAGGTTTATACTCATCAGCTAGAAGCTCCCACATTTCCTTTCTAAGATCCATAGGGCAATAGACAGAGTCAATGCCTAATAAATTTACTCCACGAAGAATGAACGGGAATACTGTAGTTGCAACATCCATTCCACCTGTTAAGCCACTTACAGCTACAGATCCCCCGTAATGAACTCGACTTAAAATCGCTGCTAAAGTCCTTCCACCTACAGGATCAACCGCACCTGCCCAATATTGTTTGTCAAGTGGACGAATTTTCTCTGGAACAACATCTTCACGAGAAATAACATCTTTTGCCCCCAGTTTATGTAAATAGTTATGTTCTTCTTCCTTACCCGTACTTGCTACTACATCGTAACCACGCTTATTTAAAATAGCAATAGCAATACTCCCTACACCACCTGTCGCCCCCGTAACAAGAACCTTCCCTTTATCTGGAGTTAAACCATTTTCTTCTAATCGATGAACAGATAATGCAGCAGTAATACCCGCTGTTCCATATATCATTGCTTCTTTTAGCGTTAATCCTTCTGGTAAAGGAACAATCCAATCGCTAGGTATGCGAGCGTACTCACCATATCCACCAAAATGGGAAACACCGATTTCATAGCTCGTTGCAATAACTTGATCCCCTTCTTTATATCGAGGGTCTTCTGAAGACACAACTACACCTGCCAAGTCAATTCCAGGAATAAACGGATACGATTGAACCACTTTACCATTCGGAATACTTGCCAGTCCATCTTTATAATTTACACTAGAATATTGCACATTAATTAATACATTCCCATCAGGAAGGTCATCCATTGATACTCCCTTAATATCTAGTGAAAAATCTTCTCCCGTTTTATTCACTACTAAAGCTTTAAATTGTTTACTCATTACATAACCCTCCCAGAAATTAGCACAACTTAATAGTTAGTATACCAAACTTTATTCTGACTGGTCAAAATATTCTAAAAAAGTAGTATACTAATGTGAAGAGTTTTGATAAGGTGGGTAATCAAATGAAGAAAAAAGCGATCGAAAGAAGAGAACAAATTTTAAAAGCAGCTTTTCAAGCAGTAGCAGACAAAGGATTTGAAGCGGTAACGTTACAAGACATTGCAGATTATGCTGGCGTTAGTAAAGGGGTAACAAATTATTATTTTCATAATAAAGAAGATGTGTTTTCCTCTTTATTAAAGTGGGTAACCAACCAAATCTATAAAAATGAATGCTATGCAATTAATAAACAAACAACATCTGCCAAAAAGTTGGAAGCTTATATTTGTTCTGTCTTTATTAGCCCAGAAAAAAACAGGAAGTTTTATAAAGTGTACCTCGATTTTATTGCACAAGCGAGTCGGAACGAACATTATCAACAAATCAATCTTCAATTTTACGAAAACTGTTGGGGATTGGCACGAGATATCATATCTCATGGACAAGACGAAGGGGTATTTACACGAGAACTAGACATTGACCAAGCTTCTAAAATGATTCGATCCATTATTGATGGCGCTTTAATTCAATGGTTAATGTGTAATGAAGAAGAACTACATGATTTTTATAGAAACAGCTGTATTAATACAATTTTGAAGCTCTTAAAATAATCTAAGCCATTTTTCTGGAATTTCATCCAAGGAAAATGGCCGCTCACTATACTTGTTACCATAGTGATTAATTACAACTATTATTCGGTACTTTTTGTTCCACCGTTTGCTTTTTTTCTAGTATTATTAATTTTCCTATCTTTTTGCTTTTCCACTGCGATATTTCTTTCTCCACTATCTGCTAATTCTTCTGCAAACTCATGACTAACTTCATTTTCGCCAAGAGCTAGTTTTAACGGTTTACCCCTATGTTTTTTATGTGGCATGTATCTTTCCTCCTTTATCATTAGGCTGTTTTCGCACATGATTTATTTTTTGAAAAGAGCCTAGTTATATTTTGGTCTTACCGCTCTATTTTATGATATAAATTAACGAAAACTTTTACCGATTATTTAAAAAAGCAAATGTCATTATTACATTCATTTTTCTAGGAATGTTATTATTTCATTTTCCTTTTGTTTATACACATTTAACCCTAATGCTTTTAATTCATCAATATATTTGACTTCATCAAAAGGAACTTCTTTCCCGAGTTGCTCATTTAATCGTAAATAGTGATCTCCTAAAAGATGTTGACAATGGTAAGAAACTGACTCGGACGATAAGTGAAGAGCTAAATCGAGTAATTTTGGTGTAACTTTCATCGATGGAAAATCAAATGGAAGCCACTTTCTTGCACCCCAATCCATATTATCGTCCATTGTAAAATCAATGGTCTGTTGACCTGTACCAAGTGACAAAATTTTAATATCCCTTAAAGAATGATTAAAAAAGTCCATAGCTTCTGTAACACAAACTAAGGAAGGATTATTCGCCCACAACCCACCGTCGATGGATAAGTATTTATTTTTTACTTTATTGGGCGGAAAATAAACTGGTGCTGAACAAGAAGACAGCACAGCATCCCATAATTTTACTGATAAATCATCACTTTCAGGATGACCGTAATTTGTACGGTGGACGTACGGTCTTCCATAAGTAAGATTAACTGCTGGTATCAGTAGCGGTTTTTCTATATCCTTTAAGGTTAGTTCTCCAAATACCATTTGAAAAAAACGTCTTAAATAGCGATCACTGTAAACACTTTTAAATAAGCCAACTTTGGTTTGCCTAACAAAAATCTTCTTGCCGTTGGTTTCATACTCATTAAGTATTTCACTCATTTGCTTTTTTAAAGCAACTGATGCTGCAATAATAGCACCTGTACTCGTTCCAGCAATTACATCAAACAGGTCACTTATCGGGCAAGCAAATTTTTCTTCAATCTTTTGTAATATGGCAAGAGCAAACACCCCGCGAATGCCACCACCATCTATACATAACATCTTCATCAATTTCACCTAAACTCTTTGTATGTTACCTGTTATTGTGCCCTTATGCTTAACAAAATAAAAGGGAACAGCGCATAGCTATTCCCCTTTATTAATATATTTAGTTAGTATTTTGGAGTGTTTCAGTGCGAAGATCTCTCCAACTGATCAATCGTTCGTACTCAAAATGACATATTAGTTATTCGTTCCTGTGCGTAAAAAGGTACGAAAGCTATCTTCAATACGTCCCACTGCTTGTTTATTCTGTTCTCTTAAGATTTGGATATATTCATTTGAAACAGATGACCATGCTTTTCTACGGTTACGACTATATTTAATATAATCTTCTGTATTTTGCTCCACACGTTTCTCTATACGCTCAATCATATCAAACGTTTGGTTTAGCGGTGTTAAAGAAATCTCTTCAAACTTGTTAGTAATATCACGCCATTGTTTGTAAAGTTCTTGTGAATGCTGAGATGGTTCTCTTTTTAACTTTTCAGAAATACTTGATGAAATTCCTTTGACTAATTCATCATTCGTACTTCTAGTTTCTTGATATAGCCCTCTAATAGTTTTACGATAATCCCCACTAAACTTATTCATTTGTTTAACTGCATCTAAATAAGCATCGGATCTCTCATCGTTTTCTTTACTTATACGTGATAAGGCTACCTCAAATTGATCCCAAAATGTTTCTACAAACGTTTCTGTAACATTAGTTTCATTCTTTTGCTTCGCTTTTTGACTCATTTTCGTTCCTCCTCTTATGGTCTTTTTTTTGCTCTATCTTATCCTCCTTATTGAAAGAAGGTATGTAGAGATCAAGGAAACTGGAATACATATTGAAAAATTGATCAAGCATGGATTGATATAGCTCCAGCTTTTTCGCGTATCCTTGCAAAAAGTTTTTACCGACATCGGTAATCGAATAGAGTCTTTTGGCTGGCCCACTTCCTGTTGTATCCCACTCCGATTTTACAAGGTTTTCTTTTTCAAGCTTTCGAAGTAAACGGTATAAGTTCCCTTGGTCAACGGTATGAAAACCAAAAGACTGTAACTTTTGATTTAACTCATATCCATGTAGGGACATTCTACTTAGAATTAATAAAATAAATGGCAACACAAAATTTTTTGAAGGACTAATTGAAGTTTCTTTATTCTCATTTGCCATAAATAACACCTCTGCAACAATTTCTTATAAGTGTATTTTACACTTATGGTGCATAATTAGTCAAGTGTGCATATATATAAATATAAAAACTTTTTTGAATTTTGATTATCTTTACGGCGGATGGGTTAAAAAGAGAGAAAAGCCACTCAAAATTTAGGAGGTTACCTATCATGAATAAAAAGAAGGTTGATGCTATTACAACGCACTATCAGCATCTCGGAACTGGTGAGCCACTTGTACTGATCCATGGATTAGGTGAAATAAAAGAAGGTTGGATTTATCAACATGAGTTAGCTAATGAGTTTGAACTAATCATTCCTGACTTACGTGGTCATGGAGAAAGTGAAGCCACTGAGGATATCACTATTGAAAATTTTGCAAAAGATATTTTAGATTTACTGGACTATCTAAACATTGAAAGCGCTCACATCTGTGGTTTATCGATGGGTGGGATTGTAGCACAGGAAATATATAAGCAAGCTCCTGAACGATGTCGTTCTTTAATATTCGTTAGTACATTACACTATGTTCCAAAATTACTGGGTAGATCTATTATGCAAATTCGAAAATATCGACTAAAATATTTACCTGCTTCCATACAAAAACAAATAACTGCTCGTACATGTTTTTATTCATGGGAATCAGATATATCCAAACAATTTTCAAAATACCACAAACCAAACCCTGCAACTTATTTGCATTCAATTGAAGCCTGTATAAAAATAGATTATCGAAAATTACTTTCAGAAATAAAAGTACCTACTTTAGTGATTGGATGTCAATATGATGCTATTGTTCCTTTATGGGTACAAATTCAAATGTATAACTTAATACCAGACTCAGAATTATATGTTTTTAGAAATGTTGGCCATATTGCAAAGCTTGAAGCACCCGATCAATTTAACAATGTGCTTCGTAGATTTTTAAATAAAAATAAACTTGAAGAAGCTATGTAATATTAGTTAATTCAGGAGGGGAAATACCCCCTCCTCATAATTTTATTGTATTGCTTTATTGTCCTAAATATTACTGTACTTGTTGAACAATTTTTGAACGACTTTCTAACCATTCGTCAAGCAGCACAGCCAACTTTCCAGTTACAGCTAAAGAAACATGACCTGATTCCACTACTTTATAAGTTTTATCTTCACTCGAAACAAGGTCCAAGATCGGTAAACTTTGGTCTTCAAGAATTAGTTGGTCAAATTTAGAATTTATAACAAATAAATTTGCCGTAATATTTGATAAATCTACTTTTTTGTCCCTAATCATAAATTCACCTTTAACAAGCTTATTGTCTCGACCTAAATCAAATAATAGTTGTTTAAATGCCTTCCCAGTAAATGGAACATGCTCTGACATCCATTTATTAAAGCGACGCCATTTTTCAACGTAATTTTCATCATGAGCTCGTGAAAGAAGAGTCATATAAGGAGAAACGCTTATAGGTGCAGTTATTGATCGCATCATAACATCTACAAATTGTGGAGGCATATTCCCATAGACTTCAATTAAACGATCAATATTAAAATTACCGTTTTTTAAACCTTCATCCCATTTTTCGGGAGATGACGTGATACTAAAATCAATTGGAACTGTTGCAACAATTAGATTTTTAATAGGTTCCTCAGCTATAGCTGCATACATCGCAGCTAATGTGCCCCCTAAACAATAACCAATAATTGAAATTTCTTCCGCTCCTGAATGGCGTAATGCTCGCTTTACACCTTTCTGTATGTAATCTACAATATAGTCATCTAAACCAATTTGGCTATCTTCATAGCCCGCAATTCCCCAGTCTAACAAATACACATCGTAGCCACGCTTTGTCAAACTTTCAATCGAACCAGTTCCAGGGTTTAAATCTAATATAAACGGCTTGTTTATTAATGAATAAACAAAAAATAAAGGAACATCATACTTTTTTTCTTCAGCAGGGTAATACCATAATGTAGCTTTATTCTTCTTCCATACCGCTTGCCTTGGCGTATGATCAATATTAGGTTCAGCCTTACTTCCACTCATAATATTAAAAAAGCTTCCCCATCTATCCCACTCTTTCTTATTATCTCCAGAATAAAAAGGGATAGAATTTCTTTCTCTTGTTTTCGTAATCACGAACACTCCTCCATTTCAGTACCGGTTTTACTTATCATTTTCACCTACGAGCACCGCTTCTTTAATTTCTTCATTTGGACTTTTTGTTGTTTCCATAAGGCTCTTAACGGACGCTAGTTCTTCCTTCAAGCCATTTAGAGATGCTAGTTCTTCTTTAACTTCTTGAAGTTCTTCATTTAAATTCTTTGTATTTAAAAGTTCTCTTTTCGTTTTCGTTAACTCGCTTTTCAATTGCTTTGTCACTTTAATAACTTCCCTAGACACTTCTACAATACTTTCAATCTCTTTATTTGTTTCAGTAAAAGAATCAGATAAGTTCCAAATTTGTTCTTCTAACAGATCTAATTTTTCTTCAGTTTGAATTGCAATTTTTGATACGTTTGCTAAGTCCGTTTTTGTTGGTATATTTAACTGGTTAGCAAGGAATTCCTGATTTTTCCGAAAGAACTCAAGAAAATTTGCATTAGCATCCGAATTCATTTTTGTATAGCGAACAAATTCTGGATTATTCGTCCATAAGTAAAACATCTCATTCAACTGTTTTTCCCATTGGACACTATATTTTTTAAACGTTTCATACGGATCGTGCGTTTTGTAATCAGACATTTCTTTCGCCTACCTTTCCCTAGATAATGTTTACGATTTTGAAAGTTGTTCGGATCGCTCCATATACATGTTGAATGGAAAAAGTACATTTTTTACTTGTTTCGTAAATAATTGAACCATTCCTCGCTGATTTTCGTGAATAATTTTTAACGTTACTTTTAAATTTTCAATAAATTGAATTCTACTGTTTTTTCTAAATTCAACAAATTGCTCAACAGACTGGACGAACCTCTCAAGAACTTCTGCGTTGCTTAACGAATACACAGGAATATTAGAGATTTCTGTTGCTTTAACTTGAAAATTATCAACGAAACGATTAATTTCTTCAAATGACTGAATAGGAAATAGGTACTGCAAATGTGATGTAGAGGTTAACAATTCCTCACGAGCAACTTTTTCCCAGTCTCGCTGCTCCTTTACAAACTGTTCAATAAAATCTTTCATATTGGTTTGATTCCTTTTCAGATTTTCTACTAAATGTTTAGTAGAGTTCAGTAATACCTGCTCGCGGTAACAAGCTCGTTCACTCCATGCATCTAACTCTTGTAAAGATTGTTTCCACAGAAGATCAAAACTAGTTAGACTATCTTCACTAGCTTTTACCTCAATTTCTTTCTCAACATTTAACTCAGTATCTTTTTCGTTTTCTTGACTCATCTTCATTCCTCCTTGTAGAACGTTCAATCTATGAATTACAGCAAACTCTAATAATTAGAAACTTGCTATTAATTCCTCTAATTCACCTTTTAATAATTCTAGTTCTATTTTCAAGTCTTTTGAGCTTACTTCCTTGTCTAAGATGTTTTTTAGATGATGAAAATCATTTTTAGTTTTCGCTAATATTTTGGTAATCTTCCTACTTTCTAGTGTAAGACTGAACAGTTGGTCTTCTAAAAAATCAACTTGTTGTTCATGCTTTATTATTTTGTTAGCCAGTACTGCAATATTCTTTTTAGTAGGAGTACAGAGAACATCTAACCAAAATTCTGCTACTTTTCTTTTTTCTATGACTTCATCTAAATGAGAATCGATCCAATTTCCTGCTTCGAAAACAAAATCTTCGCAATTTAATGTTGAAATTAGACGTTTATTCCATTCCTCTTCAAATTGTTTAATACTTTTCAATGGATCGTTGTGTGTGTCTCTCATGTAAATATTCCCCGCATACTTTCCTCTGTTAGTCTTAAGAATATACGGATTTGTCTGAATAATCAATCCATTTTTGCAAGAAAATAATAATTATCGGTTAGATTTTATATTATTCCCATTTGAAATTGTGTTTTTTTACTATTTCTACTATTATATTATTATTTTGAAAACAAAAGTTGTAAACAGTTGTTTATCGACAAAACTCGTATGTATTATCAGAAAATGTCGTATTTACGTATCTGCTTTTATTGAATTTCGGTTTAATTTTCTTTACTTAACAAGCTCTGAAGAAGTTTTCAGTCTTATAAAAAAATGTCAAATTTTGAATAAATTATTTTTGTAATAAAAGATAACTGGTAACTTTAAATTTAACTTCTGAATGTATTTTTCATATTAAAAAGACTAACACACTAAAAGTGCCTGGCCCTCAAACACTACGATAATTTATTTTTATCGTAAATGTGAAAAGTCCAGACACTTTAAAAGTTAGCCTTTACCCAATTTTTTCTTCACTTTCTGCTTTTAATAACTTTCTTCTATTTGTTATAGGTGTTAAATCTTTCTTTTTTAAGAGATATAACAGATGATCAACAGGCATCGAACCATGACCTTTATTATTTCCTAATATAAATTGAACGACATTACGACTTTGTCGAATAATTGTTAACGTTTCTGCTGAATTAAAGTGACCTTTTCTTTCCTCAATAATTTCATATTCAGTTCCTAACTCAATTTTCATCAGATGCTCTCCTTTTTAATGTTCTCTCCTATATCTTGTCAAAAATCTCCAGTGTTATACGTAAATATATCCATAACTTTTTTATAGTTACTTATTGATGGGTAGTTAAAAATGATAAAATACAGTACAGACTACATCCTTGAAAGTACGAATAAAAAGAAAGAGACTGAATAATCAGCCTCGAAAGATACATGTTGCTATTTTCATTAAATTAGGACTTTAAATTAGAGTTTTAGTGAATATTTTTTCCGTAAAAAATTTCGTCCATTTCTAACTTTAGTTTTTCGGTAATTTCTTCAACTTCTCTTGTTGCTAACTTATCTTTTGTATAACCGAACAAGTAATTGTTTATATCAAATTCTTTTAAGCGACATTTCGTATGAAAAATATTTTCTTGATAAACGTTTACATCGATCATGTCATATAATCTTTTTACTTCATCAGGTATGTAATTTTGTATAGAATTGATATCGTGGTCAATAAATAATTTATTACCATCTATATCGCGTGTAAAGCCACGTACTCGATAGTCCATTGTCATTATGTCGGTTTCTAAAGAATGTATTAAATAATTTAATGCTTTAAGTGGTGAGATTTCGCCACATGTTGAAACATCAATATCTGCTCTAAACGTACTTATTCCTTCTGTTGGATGAAATTCTGGATACGTATGCACAGTAATATGGCTCTTATCTAAACCTATTACAACCGCCTCTGGAAGTGGACCAGGTGATTCATCGAATGATGACTCTGTAGGTACTTCGACAACTGGTCCTTCTGATACTAGAATAGTCACACTAGCACCTTGAGGCACGTAATCTTGTTTAGCAACGTTTAAGACGTGTGCACCAATAATATCTGCAACATTTTTTAAGATACTCGTAAGTCGGTCTGCATTATATTGTTCATCGATATAATCAATATAAGCTTGTCGTTCTTCTTTGGTTTTCGTAAAACAAATATCATACATGTTGAAACTTAATGATTTAGTTAAATTATTAAAGCCATATAGTTGAATACGTTGTTCTGGAGTTAGTGTCATTATTTTTCCCCCTTAACGTTTATTATGCGAAAAAACTTTTTTCTCTTTTACAGTCCCCGATCAAATATTTTGTTAAAGTGGTTAAACTTAGCATACCCACTTTATACTAGATAAAACAAAATTCTACGGGTTAGTTAATAAAGTTTGGACCGTTACAAATTGATAACCTTTTGCTCTTAGTTCATCTATAATTTTTGGCAAAGCTTCGACAGTTCCATCTAAAAGACGGGCATTTGTTTGAAAGTTATGCTGCAAAACAATACCACCTGGAGTAACATCACGTTGAACAATCTCTAAGATCTCATCACCAGATAACCCACTCCAATCAAGTGTATCTACAGACCACATAATGACCCGAAAG
Organism: Alkalihalobacterium alkalinitrilicum; assembly: GCF_002019605.1. NCBI lineage: Bacteria > Bacillati > Bacillota > Bacilli > Caryophanales > Bacillaceae > Alkalihalobacterium > Alkalihalobacterium alkalinitrilicum. Next base: position 1,550,046 of record NZ_KV917368.1, read on the forward strand.
CCCATTTCATTTAATAGGATCGCATCGGATTTAGTGATCGCGCCAAATGGAGGACGAAATAAATCTGGCTTCCTCCCAACTGTACTCTACATAATGTTTTGTGTCGTTGTAATCTCATCCATGATTTTCGAAGTCATTTGAAGTGGTAACGCTGGATGACTCCACGTATGATTTGCAATACCGTGCCCTTCATCTACTATACGTTTCATAACATCAGGAAAAGTTTTAACTTGTTGTCCCATTACAAAGAAGGTCGCAGGAACACTTTTACTTTTTAAAATATCTAAAATTGTTGGAGTATAGTATCCATCTGGTCCATCATCAAATGTTAGTGCCACTAATTTTTTTGAAGTGTTAGCTCTGTATGTAAAATTGGGAGCTGATCGGATATTCGTTGTAATGAAGGTTCGTTCTATTTGCGGGTTATATGTTGCACCCATCCCAAATTTACGAGTGACATCTAATAGCGGAACGAAGACCTCACCTGCATACTCAATCGTTTTAGTAGTTAATGGTTGGCGTTGCCATAGACCCGTCGTACGTATAAATTCATCGGAATAATTCTGTCCGATTGGTAAAGCGAAGCGTTTATCTCCATAGCTAAAAACGACAGAGCGATATTGTTCATTCTGATCTACCCTAACACCCGTATGTTTTAAAAAAAGTGCTGGAACCATCAATTGGCCATCTCGCATAATATATTTTGTTATTACAGGTTGATTATCTATAAAAACAGGGGCTTCTGGTAGTTTAGACTCTTGTGCAAAAGTAGAAGTTGTAAAAATGGGAATAACAGTCATCAATAAAAGTAAACACATTACCTTCTGCAATATTTTACTATTGAATTGGTTTCGGATTGTTACCTTATGTTGTGTCATCGATTTCTCTCCTAGCAATGGAATATAAAATACAGATATTTATTATATTTTCCAAATCGCTAGTAAAATATTTAAAAAGAAAGGCAAATACCCGTATTTTTATTCTAGACCATTTACCTTAAATTAGTTCATAGACCGATTATATTAATAAGCTACTAAAATACTTTAGATACTTTCTTCACACGTTCTCGACCTTTACATTCTCCTACTGGTACTTCTGGCTGTCTAATAAAGCTTTCTCCATTAAAACGATGACTTACTTTTTCGAATAAGCTATCATCAGTAATTAACGATGCAATAAGCTGGTTAGCATCTTCTGGTTTTAAGTCTTTATACCATATTCCCTCTGGGTATACAATTAACACACATCTATCTTGGCATCGTCCATTACATTTAGTCCTCGTCGTATGAATTTTCTCATCTAGACCTAAGTTAGCTACCTCATTTCTAACCGACTGTGTAAGTTCTTCGGCTCCCGCTTTATTACAACTACTTCCATTACAAATTAATAAATGGTGTTTTGTTTCTGATAAATCCCAAGTCGCCATTTCAAATCCCCCCAATATGTTATAAAAAATAAAAAAGCATCCCTGACTTTAAAAGAGGTCAGAAATGCTCAAAAAACATAAATTATCCGCATACTAACCACTTCCCTATCAATCCCGTAGGTCAAACAGTGATGTTAAAATAGGCAGGTCTCCTGACTTAGGGTATAACTTCCAGTTCTTCCCAGGCATTGCCCAGTGGTATATCTGAAAGAATCAGTAAATGTACTGATACCCAACACAGTGGCGGGTCCGTGTCGGCTTTGAACCGAACTTCCCTATTAAGCTAATAAAAGTATTTTATGCTTTTATCTAGCACCTATTTTCAACGATATAAAGTTTTATATGAAACTAGTAAATATATTTCTTGTTGTTAATACTATTCGTAATTAGTGAAATTGTCAATACATGGTACATTATTGTAAAGTTAAAATGACTGGCCCATTTTTTGTAATTGCCAAGGTATGTTCGTATTGAGCTGACAGTTTCCCATCGACCGTTCTAGCCGTCCATCCGTTTGAGTCCATTTGACTATACCATATCCCTTCATTTACCATTGGCTCGATCGTAATGACCATCCCTTCTTTTAACCTAGAACCTTTTCCTGGAGATCCGAAGTGTGGAATTTGTGGATCTTCATGTATTGTTGGCCCTATCCCATGCCCCGTAAAATCTCGGACGACTGAGAAACCTTCTGATTCTACATAAGATTGAATCGCATGACCAATATCACCAAGCCTGTTTCCAACCTGTGCTTGTTCAATACCTTTGTACAACGATTTTTTAGTAACCTCTAATAAATGATTAACCTTCTGTGTAACGTTTCCTACAGCATAGGTCCATGCTGAGTCTGCTAATCCCCCATTTAAATTAACCACCATGTCAATAGTAACAATATCACCATTTTTTAAAGGTGTTTTCCTTGGAAACCCGTGACAAATTTCATCATTTATGGAAGCACACGTAGCAAATTGATATCCTTTATAACCTTTTTGTTCAGGTGTTGCTCCATTTTGAACTAGAAATTCTTCCACAAAACGATCAATTTCTATAGTTGTAATCCCTGGCTTTATTATTTTTGAAATTTCTTTATGGCAAGCTGCTAATAATTTCCCTGTTTCCATCATTTGATTGATTTCTCGTTCTGATTTTAAAGTAATCATATAAATTCCCCCACTTTCATTAATCCGATAAGTTCATATATGTATTATTTTCACCTTAACAAGTTCTAAAACAAAACCGAAATTTCTAAAAATTACTTCTACTTTTTGTCTATACCTCTTATTTTACATAATTACTACTTTTTATGTAAATTTTTAAGGAATTTAGCAGTACTTTTGGTCCAAAAGTAAAGGAGTTGCCCATAAGACAACTCCCAGTTAGTATAGGTATTTTAAAAAATGGGAGAAATGCCATTCACCTATTGTTATTATTTTTTATGAATAGGAAGGGCTTCTTTCAATTTCTACTTGCATCCATTCATATTGACGTAATCTCACTTCAAAAAGTGTAATAGGATCAAGATACTTTTCTGGATTCGCTTTTAACTGTTCCAATGTCTCCTTTTTTTGCTGAATTGCTTGTTGTTCTTCCTCCATAACTTCCTGAATAACACTGAAAGGTTCTCTAAAGAACATCGTAATATCACGAGTTAAGCCTTTTTCAAACAATTCAAATTGAAGGATAAACTGTTTAGTAACCGTTGTAGCTAACTTATCGTAATCTTCGTTTTCAATCAACTTTTTGTACATCGTACATAACATCGACTTGTTAGGGCGAAGAGTGCCAAATAGTTTTCCAGCGCTTTTTAACACTAATTGTGACGGTGTTGATCTGTTTAGAATATTCATGTTATCTAATTGTATTCCATTTGCTAAACGATGTGCATCACGAGACCAATCATCTAGTACCTTAAAGTCACAATTCAGCTTTAAGCGCTGCTCCCCGTACATTCTATTGAACCCTTCACTCATTTCTTCTAAGTAATCTTGACTTTGATAAAATTCATCAGTAGCCAGTTCAATCCAGCCTTGGATGGCTTTTGAAAACCTCGGTAAAACGGTATGTTGAATATAATTCTGTACTCTTTCGTTCATCTCTTGATTAAGTTCAATATGGATTTTGCGGAAGTCACTATTTTCTTTTATGAGTGCTGAACAATCGCGTATTAATTTCGGTATTGTCGTTTTTAAATCGTACTTTATATCTTCTTTCAACGTGTGATATGAGCTTTGTATGATTTGCATCTTTTCCTTTTCTAAGTCACTTAACTGATGTTTAGCTCCATTTAACTTAGATACGATATCTTCTTTCCATATAATTAATTCTGCCATTTCATTTTCAGTTTCAACTCGTCTTTTCAATAGGTAGGTTAAGGCTTCTCTAATGTAAAATAATAATTTCTGATTTCGGCGTTCCACTAGCGATTTTTGATCAAAACCCATCCTAATAAATTGTGAAAATCCTTCGACTTGTTTGCTGCTCTTATTATGCTTAGAAAAAGGAAATATCTTCGCTCTCGGAAAATGAGGTTTAATTCTCATTCGAATTTCTTCAACCATTTTCGAAACTTCTTCTTCATGATAAATCGTGTCTGTTTTTAATAAGAAATGAACTGGTAAATTAGGAATTTGTTCTTGAACTTTCAGTAATAAATCACGTTCTCTATCAGTGAAAAGAGTGGTAGCCGTTAAAATGAATAACAAACTATCAGCTAGATGAACAAATTTCAGTTCATCATTTTTATTATTTTTTATTGCTTCATAAGTACTTGGATCAAAATCAGGAATATCCATAACCGTCAATTGATTTTCAAGTAGAAATTTGCTCGGCGCTTTAAAATGTACAAGTGATGTTTTTGAGAAATTTATATCACTCTCTTTCATTTCAGCTAAATCAATAAGGCTAGGTATTGTTTGTGTTGACGTATCCGTAATTTCATCTATTTGAATAGATTCATCATTTTCATAGAAAACAACGGTCGAAGGAGGGGGAGTTACGCTATTACTTCCTAATAAAGAATTAATAAAAGCCGTCTTACCGTTCCCTGTCATTCCAACTACCAATAGATGGTTTTCCTCGAAGTTTGCAACCTTTTCAACGGTCCATTTCAAGCGTAGATCGACATCTAATCCTCTAACTTCTGCCCATTTTACTATTTCCTCAAACAATCTTTGTCCTGGTTCAATAGAAACACTATCATTTGTTGAATGTAGTAATGCTGTTTCAGCTTTTTGAATGGTAGTAGGACTCATCGAGTTCTCAAACATTTCATTCCATGCAAGTACTGACGTAGCTGAAAATAAAATATGTGAATGATCTGCTAAATATAACCAATTCGTAAGCAAGCTGGGGACAATATGCGAAATTTCATCGATAAAATATTGTCCATTTACTAATTCAACATACGTTTCTTGATATTTCGCTGACACTTTAGACCAAATAGCGGATGGATCTTGTTCAAGTCTTAGGAATAGGCCATCGATCTCACTAAGCCATGCAAAATAAAACTCACCACCTTCATAACTATTCCACATTGATACAACAAGCTGTTCAAAGCTAACTTGGTTTACATCAAATAACACTTCTAGTGGTTTTAAGAAGTAATCTGGTGAAATTTGTTTTGTTAACCCTTCGTCCACATAGTTTTTGAGAATATCGAACCAATCAAGCCCTTTCGTACGAATAGCCTCATCAACAGCAAGTTCAATGGCACTACTCCAATCACGATATTTTTCAAAAAATGCCCTTGCCAATTCTGTTACATTCGGATAGTCAGGGTTTAAAGAAACCGCTTCCTTTATAACATCCGCTGCAAAATCAAGTTCCCCTTGCTCGTTATAAATTGAAAATAATTGCAATGCTACTTCCGTGTTTAATGTCAAACTCTCACTATTAATCGATTTATAAAGGTCAACTGCAGTTGGTAGTAATTTCAACTCAAAGTACGCATCTGCCATATTTTTTCTAGCCCATTGCTCTAAGTCGTTATGTATTTTTTCCCATTTAAAGATAGCAGCTTCATAATCTTTATAATTGTAATAAACCTCTCCTTGAGAATATCGAATATAAGAAACATCTACCTCTTCTTTACCTAATTTCCCCATGTACAAATGTCCAAGAATTTGTACAGGATCATTGTCCTCATGATCAATCATTAAGTTTTCATAATATTTTTTTTGGATCAGTTGTTTTTCTAAAGTCATGTCTTACCCCCAAGTGTGATTTTTTAGTCGAATAAGCTTGTTATTCTCTTTCCGTCTCAGTATCATTCAGAATTCAAGTTCCTTCCTTAAATAGTAGCAAATCTTTTTTTTACAAAGGTTTCAGTAATATTTCAATTTGACGTCAACATATGTAAAAAAACCGCAAAGCAAGTAATAGATCACACAAAGACGTCTTCCTTTCTTTTTAAATTCATCCTTAGTTTGTATTATTCATTTTTTAGGCTAACCTGTGATTTATAGAATACTTCATGTCCATCGCCAAATTGAGGTTGCCTATCATTAACTCCACACACTAAAAATTTCATATACTTCTATAGCAATCACGTTAAAATCATGAAGACTTCTAAAAAACTAATCTAAGAACATCGCAAAAGTTGTAAAAGTCTCTAAGAGAAATGTTAAAGTCATGGTTTGACTATACAATGCAATTCAAAGTGCGTAAGATGGCAACTGTAAACAGAAATACAATTTCCAGAAGGAGGTTTTTTCAAAATGAAAAAACTATTATTAACAGCAGCATCAACTATTCTTGCCGTAGGAGTTCTAGCAGCATGTGGAGATCAAGATGTTGATGATCCAACTATGAATGAAGAAACAGACTTTGGAACAGAAACGGAAAGCGACATGGGTGGTTTTGAAGAAGAACCGACAATGGATGAAAGCCTAGATGAAGGAACAGAAGAATTTCCTGCTACAGAAGATGAGTCAAGTGACTTTGAATCCGATTTAGATATGGGTGAAGAAGAAGATTCTTTTGAATTTGAATCTGAAGAAAATGACTTAATGGAAGACGAATCTTAATTTAAAAATTTAGTTAGATTACAATAAACTATCAGTAGGGATAGTCCCTACTGATAGACTTCCTATTTTTCGTATTCTCTCCTCCATTCGTTTCACTAAACGACTAAAATCATGACATACTTTACACCTAATGACGTTAGTCTTAAAACGGAGGGATATATAAATGGATAATTCCAATCATCAATCACAAAACCAGAGCCGTGATGAGGAAAACAATCATTTGCCAAACGACTACCATACGTCAATTGAACAAAAAGGTACAAGAGGTAGAAAACCTTGGTATAATCAAGGGTGGTTATGGCTGCTTGTTGCTTTAATTGGGATAGGTGTTCTATTTTTCGGTTTTTCTAGTTTAATTGAGGAAATTGGAAAAATGAATGAATCATTACAAGGGCAAACTAACGCCATCAACGAGCAAAATGACGTTTTGCACTCCATCAGAGAAGGTATAAATGATATGACGGTGGCTATTAGAGATGCCTTTACTACCATTAAAAATTCTATTCAAGGCTCTGTTTAAATAATCTCAAACAATGAATTTTATAAATCCAATGGATGGTTCAAGGTTGGCAAATGAATAATGATATAAAATAGGGGGATGTCTCAAAAGCCCCAAAAATAAACCTGATGAGAAATTTCTCATCAGGTTTTTATTTTGCTCCCTATTATTTGGATCTTGCGAGCGATGATCGACCATCGCTCGCTTCTTCAAATTTTGGACTTAAGCAATTAATCCTAGTGCAATATATACTTTCTGGATCGTAAAAATCTCTCCACGCCGCACAAAAAATTAACGTTCCCCAAAAGATTAAATTCCAGCCGTATTCCACAATGGAAGGAGATTTTGCCAACCATTTTGTTTGACAACAGTGCTAATTCGCTCATAAAAATAACGATGGTAAGAAAATCAGAACTCTGGTTTTTTAATTGATAAATTCTGTAAATCCTAATACAAAGATTACCCAAATACCGATTAGCATATGAGAAACACAAACGCCAATGAATGATTTTTGTCTAGCAAACATCCAGCCCAAAATAGTCCAGGGGCAAATGCAGCAAGGGCAAAAAGTGTCCCAATATGTGAGTGTGCCATCGCAAATAATAAATTCGATAGAATAATTGATTTTAGATGATTTCCTTTTGCTTTAGGTAAAAAACGATAAAAAGCTGATTGTAAACCTGCTCTAGCGATAAACTCCTGTACAACCGAAAATAAAATATAGACAACAATCGTTAATGTAAAAATCGAGTAGTTAAAACCAAATTCTGAAAATGCTGCAGTCGGGTTAAATTAAGCATAATCAGAAAATGCTGGTATGAAGGTAATGAGTCCCCACTTTAACACAAGGAAGAAAAATAATATTGGAAGTGTTAAAACAATCGCATCTTTAACATGAACCTTCCATTTATCCATCGTTAATCCAAACGATTGCATTGGATAACCACTCTTCTTTAAAATTACGTACATGACGCCTGCAAATCCCATCAATAGACCGACATCTACGAATGTCGAAACACCGTGATAGTCAACAAAATGTGTAAGTGACATTAGCATAAGTGTGTAAATAGACAAGACGATTAATAAATTCGTAGCGAGTAACCCTAAAGCTTTATAAGATTTTTGTTCTTTATGTTGAATTTTCTCTTTTTCTATTAATATATCATTTTTTTGTTCTACTTCTGTTGAAAGTTGTTTTACCATTTTACTTAGAAGTTTGACATATAATGTTTTATATTTTGGATCATTAAATAGTTTTCTAGATCTATCTTAATTAAAAGGGATGGTTATCTTGTTTTTATAGAAGTTGTAGCACATTTTTCACCTTCTATCTGGGCTAAATCACCGATGATATCTCCACCCTTTAGTACTCTTAATAATTGTTCTCCTTCCACCTTTTCCTTATATAATCCAACACTACCCGTCTTAATCAAGATTACAGATGGTTCTATATCTCCTTCTCGAATTATATATTCATCTTTTTCTATCATATATGCATGAGAAAATTTAGTAATAATATTGACTTCATCATCTGTTAAACCTGTTATATACGGATTGCTCTTCATCTCAGTAAATAAATCAATCGTTGTACTCGTCATGTAAATCCGCTCCTAGTTTAGCAGTGGTGCTATAGTATAATATCTTTCTATTATAATTGATGATGCATATCGATTATAGTAGAATTGGGACAGTAATATTTAGTAAGTCAGACGGATATTACAAACTATTATAATTAAGATGACGCGAAAGTTGGATGTCCCCTTAAGCATAAAGTGAAACTTCCATTATTTAGGGGTCTCCTCTTCCCCACTGATGGTTAGTTGGATAGGCCCACACGATGCGGGTCACACAGACGGGCAACAGGACGTGGCGCATTTAGTCTGTGTTCATTTATTTACTGGCAGTATATCCCCCACTTATCCTTCTTTGATTCCTCGAAGTCTAGAAGTGGGGATATTACTGCCAGTTGTTGCGGGACAAAAAAAGAGCATAGCAAGGATTAAGCTTGCACGCTCTTCTCTATTAGACTTAGGTCCTCCAATATAATAGTTTTACTGTTCTTCCAACTCTTCAATTACAGCTGGGTTAAATAATGAATGAGTCATCGATTGATCCATCCCTTCTAAAGACTGTTTTTCAGTCAAGGCTTCTATTTCTTGATCAATCTTCCTTAAATCTTCTTCAACTAACTCAAAAGATGGACTGTTGCCTTTTAACTCCGTTAATTTATTTTGTAACATTTGTCGTGTTTCCATTAAAACATGAAGGTTTTGGAGTTTTTCAATATACGTTAAGTCTTGTTGTTCCATAACACTAGGTACCTCCCCACGAGTTGATCGTAGTATATAGTTTCCCTCGTTTTTTCATATCTATGTGAAAATAATCATTTTAACAGTTGAAAATTTCACTTTTATCTAACAGTCACTTTTCTACGTCAACTTTGATCCAGTATGATATATTTCCAGCACATGTGCTAAATTCTTACTAAAAACAATTCTACATCCTCTGTGAGAAAGTTATGTCTCCTTATTTTTCTATCAACGTCTGATATGTTTCTTTATTACAAATGATATACAATACCGCTTCATCAGGTATCGATTCTTGTAATCGTCGATTAATATTTAATTGGTCGCGATCAGCTATAAGTGTTGCTCCGTTCGATAGTAATTTTTGAAACGCATCATTATAAGTAACCCAGTTCGCTTTTTTCGATATTTTGTAAAGATCCTCACCATGCTGCCTGCTTATAAGCTGAGAATACACTTTACTTACCCCTTTATACAAGGCCGAGCGCACCGCTAAACTTGAGATCGTTTCTTGCGATAGGATAAATTCATCAACCTTAACATGAGAGAAGTTTAAAATATGCTTTTCAGTCATGACTTCAACTGTTGTATGTACATCAGGTGCTAAACGCTCTACCGTAATCGCTACTAACAAGGTTTTTGCATCTTTTAGAGAGCCATCCTGAAGCGTGTCATCTGAAAAAACAATCACTGCACGGGCCTTATCAATATTGGCTTTCTTATATGTTTCTTCCTCAGTAGGGTCTCCTTGAATATAGTGAATACGATTATTTGAAACATCCATTGGTGCGTGTGGTAAATTATCAATAATAACCACTTCCACTCTAGGGTCTGAGTCGAGAATTTCCTTAACAGCATAATCTGTTTTCTTTCCCCACCCAATGATTATGACATGATTTTCATTTGTATAGCTCAACTTACCTTCCTCCCTTTTCCTTCTAAAAATCGTAAATCCATCAACGATTTTACCAATCACAACACCAAGTAAACCAATTCCAAATAAATACATAAAAATAGCAAACAGTTTTCCTGCAATTGTGACAGGTGAATAATCCCCATATCCAACTGTAGAAAACGTCGTCATTACGAAATAAAACGTATTTAAAACACTCTCAAATGTATCAGGCTCTAGAAGAAACATAATAATCGTACACAAAATAATAAAAATCAACGTTGTGATAAGTAACGTTAAATTTTTCATTTTAATTAAGCTCAGACTAATTTTAAGAAAAAAATGCACCATTCACCCTCCCTTCGTGTAAAAAGTTTAAAAAAGATAAACAAGAAGAAAACAACTCCCGTTTATCTTGTAATATTTAATGATCGTTTACGTTGTAGTGTACGGAACAAACATTGACAGATTACCAGTAATCAACTCACCCACTCGTAAGAAAAGACCACTTGGTTCACCGTTCATTACATGTGAACCGATTAAGAGCTTGCCTGTATAAGGCCCATCCCATGTATCAATCGTTTGATCTGGCATCGGAAAGTATTGTTGATATATAGCTTGTTGACTTTGGTAGTAATCAACATCTTCATCTAATACTAGACCATTAGCAACAACTTTAATCCCTCCACCTTCACGACCTAACACTGGTTTTTTTACATATGAATCCGAAGCCATCTGATCTAAAGAAAAATACGTTGGTAAAAAGTATTTTTCTATTGCAGCTTGTTCTACTCTTGTATACCATTCTTCTTTTTTTGCTGTAATCAGTGCTAAAATTGCTTTTGATTGCATAAGTAATGCCGAGGGAGGATTAATAACCTTCACTTTATTATTGATAATATGAACTAGAAACTGCTCACCTATCGGTTCACCTGTTTCACTACGCTCTTCTAAAAAATATTCTAATGGATAAAGGCGATATAAAAATTCTATCGTATCACCATCAGGTGTTTTCACACCGTCTCTTTCCACAATGATTTGTTCAAGTGAGATGTATTTAGCTTGTTGGGGATACAAATTCATCATGTATTCTACCGTTTTCTTATCTTCATCATGCCAATTTGCACAAGTAAAGTAAAGGGTGTCTGTACTACGAATATTATAATCGCGAATAATCTGATCCCAAGTCGCTTTTATCCTCTTGTTAATATGCGCATTTGGATTTTTACTTTTATGTTCATGACAAAGGACTTCTTGAGCTATCGCTGACTCCACAATACCAACAGGTGTATCAGTATTAGCTTCAATGACTTTTAACCCATTAGAAGACGCTATAAAATCAAATCTAGTAAAATAAGAATACTTTGTTTTCCCTAGTTTTTGAAACAAATCCCATAACATAATCGGTAAACCTAAATCATGAATTGTATGAGGATTTTTTACAATTTGCTCGTACGTTTTTGTAAAAATATCATGAGCGGCACGGGTTGCATTTTCAATTTCGCGCATCATCATGTCTGGAATGAGTAGAAGAGAGTCGCTCATATATTGATTGTCTTCATAATTTTCATAAAGCGTCGCCCACGTAAACCCTTGTTCAGCTACTTTCTTTTCAACAGCTTCCCATGACTTTAAATACAATTCTTGCTGAAATGGCTCAGTTAATGATTTATACGGAACCATAGAGAACCCCCTTTTTTAATAGCTAATCGCTGCAGCTACGATCATACCGACAAGAATTGATACCCCACCTAGGAAAAGACCGACTGCGACATTTCCTTTTTCGACTTCTTTCGCTAAACTCGTATTACGAGTAAACACATACTCAATGATAAAATGAAGAACGATTTGAATGATAATTGCAATCACAGCCCAAATCGTTAAATCGACTAAGTTAATTGAACTTCGGATCGCTGATTGTAATACAACGACGAGCCCTGCCATTTTACCTAATAGCTTTAGAGAAACTGCAACATTACCACTCTTAATAAGGGCACGTTCTGAATATGGAGTAAGTAATTTAAAAATATAAGTCCCAATTAAAAATAAGACTAATGAAGCTGTCAAGTAAACTAAAAAATGATCAAATGTTTGTAAATAATACGTTAAGTCCATTCACGTTCTCCTTTCACACCACATGGTAAGAAATATGATAAGTTATTCGTTATTTTATCGCCGGCCCTTAGTCCAAACGCACTCGGTTTTTCATTAATAATAAAACTTCCGATTAATAGATGAGCTTTTGAGCTTCCATTTTCCGTTTGGATTGTTGTTTCTGGAAGGTCGACATATTTTTGAAATACTTTTACATAGTGGTCATACGCTTTTTCGTTTGGTGAATACACCGTTTCCCCATTCTGTTTGACTTCTACAGTGTTCCCTTCTCGTCCAAATGCAGGTTTAGAAACGTAAATATCTCCTGTATCTTGAAATGGGTCTTCATCTAAATAAGTTGGTAAGAAATACTCTCCAATGACCTCGTGTTCATTTTCGCTAAAAAACGGATGTCGCTGTTCAAACATTCCCCAAATAACTGCCATGACTGCTTTACTTTGCATTAAAAACGCAGATATAGGATTTAACATTCCGACTTTTTTCTTTAGTACTAAGTTCATAAATTCAATTCCAATGGGAAAATCATCTCTCGTTTTATCTTCTAGTAATGCTTCTAATGGATAGGTGTGACGGTAAACGATATCAATTTTCTTGCCGTAAGAATCATAGACACCTTGATGCTCACCTTCTGCAACGATTTGTATTTCTTTCAAAGGTACAAATGACGCTTCTTTAATTTTTGCAACCTCTTTTAAATACTTCATCGTTTCTCGGTCTTCAATATCATCTTCATGAGCCGTAAAAACAACGTACGGGTGGTGATGAACATCTATTGATTTAGCACAATGAAACACACTATTGCGGATCGCTTTACCTAAGTATTCAGCTTCATGCTCATTAGGGTTATAAACCTGAAAGTGCTGACAGACAAGACCATTAATCTCAAAAAGTTCACGAATGAAAGTCGGAGTATCCGAATTAAATTCAATAAGTTTAAGTCCCTCGTTTGAATTAACAAAATCAAAACGACCTATTACCGTTTCATAAGGAAGCTGTATCATCCGTAAAAAAGGAATTGCCTTTTCCGGAAACCCTAAGTTCAGTAAACTGTCATCTGAAGCATTCCTTATCAGATGATTGATTTTTTTATATATTAGATAAGCTTTACTCGTCGCATGTCTAACTGTATCCACGTCTTCTGAAGATAGCTCATAACAATCATATAAAGCATATTCGTTCCCATATAATCTGTCCCAAAAACCAGGTATTTTCGCATAAAATACATTTCGCTTATTTGTGTGTTTATCCACCAAAGGTACCACCACTGCCCATACCAGACCTTGAATTAGTCACTTGACCTGAATTTGTATTTGAACGATTGGTCTGTTGGCCCGTTGTTGTTTGGTTATTCTGATTGTTTTGATTTACGCTTTGTTGAGTATTTGTCGCTCCAGTATTAGGATCTTGTCGTCTGTCATTGTTTAAATTTGCATTTGTTGCCCCACCTCTACCAAGCGCTTGCCCGGCCATAAACGCCGCAATCGTTGGAAACCAGCTTCCACCTGAATAGTAATGTCCATAATTTTCAGATTCCTCTTGAACACATTGATACACTTCTGCTTCAGCATCCCACGTCCACGTATCACAATCCGCTTCATCAGGTGATGGTGGGGTAGTCGTAGGACTTGCGGCTTGAGTATTCGTTTCTTCAGGGACTGAAAATAATTGTTCTTGAGAATTGGTTGAGCATGCCGTTAATCCAAATAATGCAACACTCGTTCCAACGATGCCTTTAAGAAGTTTATCCGTCTTTGGTTTTCTCATTTTCAACACCTCCACGCTAGTATTTACGAAATACCTTATGCAAGGTTTCAAGCTTTTTAAATTCTATCAGTTGACGTCTAAATGAGCAAAGAACTTTTTTAATAGTTTAAGATTTTATATGTGGGTATTACTGCCAGTTGTTACGGGATAAATTTAAAAAATTTAATGTGAACAAATAGGATTATTATACTTGTATGGCGAATATTTATCTTTAATATAAGCTGTGTTTAGTACAAGTTGAATTTCAAGTGATTTAGATAGGAAAATTATTTAAATTGCAAAATACACACTTCACTTAATTAAACGTTGTTTTACTGTTATTCTCAAAATGAGCCGAAGTTGGTATTTAAAAGTACTTCTAACCAGCAATATATTAATAGGTAGAAAGAAGGGTTACTATGATTGAGGGGGGCTACATAGAAATGCCTGCAAGTTTAATGAAGACGATCGAACTGAAGCGAACTGAATTGGTGAGATTCGGAGTTGAATATGGCTTTTCCTCGGAAAAGACTATCAAAAGTAGTCAAGAGCTTGACCAACTGTTAAACACATACGAAAAAACAAAGAAACACCACTAGAAAAAGCAAACCCATTTTCCAGCAGGAAAGTGGGTTTGTTTTTCTAGTGAATCTCACAATCTATAGTAGGAAAAGGAACGATCTCTCTATTTCAAAAGGGATCGTTCGTTATTTCCCTATTCTATTGTAACTAAATATGCTTTATATTCAGTCTCACCTGCTTTTTCTACGTAAACAGCTAACACATAGTCCCCAGGAGGAAGTTTTTCACCATTTACTTTACCATCCCATGAAAATTCGTGTATTGGTGCTGGTACGTTAGAGAATGCACCAATAGTTCCTAGAAATTTACCGATCGTGTTTCCTGGTCCTAATTGATAAAAATCATATTCAAGAACTTCAGCACCACCTGGCAGATATGAACCTACGTAATAAGTTCCATCTTCTTCATTACCAAAGGTTACACCTGTTACTCTCGGATAGTCAGGTTCTCCTACAAATAGAATAGTAGGAACATCAATGCTATTAATACCATCACTTACTACAATAGTACCTTCATAATAACCTGGATCTAACTTTGCAGTGTCGACTTTAACATTGAGGTTTACTTGTTGTTTTTTACCAGCTTGTACATTTAAATTGTTACTTGTTGATACTTTAATGCCATCTGGATTTCCTGTAAAACTAACTTCAAAACTATAACGCTTATTTTTATCAGAAAGATTGATAATCTCAAAGCTTTGTCTTTCTACTTGATTACCAGTGCCTTTCACAAATTTACCGAAAGAATGACTTCCAGGTGCTGCTAATGTTTTTGTTTCAATAGCATCTAGTACACGAATACTTCCTGCACCTTGTGTATTGTGGGGGTAAACCTTCTCTGTTGTTGGATTAATCATATCTTCAGCTGTGTTCATTAACGCTGCTTTCACATTATCTACTCCCCAAGTTGGGTTAGCTTCTAAGATTAAAGCTACAGCACCCGCCACGTGTGGAGCTGCCATAGAAGTGCCCTGGAATGCACCATATCCATAAGGATTTTCAGGATTATGAGTTGGAATGGTACTTACAATGTTAACACCAGGAGCTGATACATCTGGTTTAATCATCCAAGTCGATGTTACTGGTCCGCGAGAAGAGAACTCAGCTACTGTTTCACCTACTTCATAAGCAAATTCAATGTCAAATGAAATCGTGTTGTTTCCTGCTTCTAGTTCTGCTAGTAACTTTTGGCCATCATCTAATGTTGTTTTAATGGTTGGCACTGCCATACCAGGTACATCTGGATGCTCACCAGCAACATTGTTATAAATAATTGCACCGACAGCACCTGCATTTTTTGCGTTTTCTGCTTTATCAACAAATGCAAAGTCCCCACGGCTAATTAATGCAATTTTACCTTCAAGATTTTTTCCTTCAAAGTCTTTTTCATAGCCAAGACCCACATCAACAAACTCATATTCACCTTCATTTAAGGCCAATAAATCTCCCTCTTCTGTAAAGCCCATTACTTTAGCAGAAGGGTACTCAACACCTTCAGAAGTAAATATTTCAGATGTGAAAACATTATAAGGTAGACGAGTCGCTCCTACAGAAATCGCTTGACGCGAAGTTCCAGGAGAACCAACAGTCCAGTTGTTCGGACCGCTGTTTCCGTTAGACGTTACTGCAACAACACCTTCTGCCATCGCCCAATCTAACGCAATAGAAGTTGCCCAGTCTGGACTATTTATTGTGTTGCCTAAAGATAGATTCATAATGTCTGCTCCGTCTTGAACCGCTCTTTCGATACCCGCTACAACATTTTCTGTTGTCCCGCTACCACCTGGACCAAGTACACGGTAAGCTAATAAAGTTGCATCAGGAGCTACACCTTTAATTTGTCCATTAGCTGCAACGGTACCTGCTACGTGTGTACCATGGTTTGTCGAGGCACCGCGAGAATCACCAGGGGGTGTTTCTTGTGGATCATCGTTGTTATCAACGAAATCCCAACCTTTATAGTCACCAAATGCGTGCGCTAAGTCAGGATGTGTATAATCCGTACCTGTATCAATAACTGCTACTGTAATACCTTCTCCAGTGAACCCAGCATCCCATGCTTCATTAGAACCTATAAACGGAGCACTTTCCATCATATACGGGCTGAATGCCTCAGTAGAAATTACTTTTCCACCTACTGCGTCAACAGTATACTCGACGTTCGGATATACCGATTTAACACCAGGTGTTCCTAAAAGTTGAGGGATTTCATTTGCTGGAAGTTCAACTGAAAAACCAGAGAAAACGAAATCATACTCACGGTTCACTTCCACATTTGATACCTTCTTTTTTAGTTCAGATATTACTTTTCCTCTTTCATTCGCTAGCTTTTGTTTCGATTGATTCTTTCCTTTATGTTTAGCTTCAACTACTGACTCTTCATTTATTTCAACTAGGACAATTGTTGGAGCTTTGGTTGACATATCGATATCGCCAAAAATTTCAGCTAATGCTAGTTCTTTAGCTTGTTGCGTTTTTCCTCCTGTATTTGCTAAGGCACTCATACTAAAAGTGGATAAAATGAGTGCAACTGCCAATAACCATATGATCGATTTAGAAATCCTTTTATGCATCGTTAGTAAACATCCTCTCTATATTTATTCTAGAAAACTAACTATCTCTATACTTTAAAAATTACACCTCCTTTTGAGAGTTAGAAACCAAGTATTACGAAAATTTCGAACACTGTAATAATTACTCTTCCAACAAACCTTTTTCCTTTCAGACAAATGCCCTGTCTTTTTGACGAAAACTTCAATAGAAAAACGGGAGTATTCCACCTTGCATTTGGTATTTTTTCGTAATTTCCTAATTCTTTATACATCGCTACAAACTAGTATAAAATATCTAAAATATAAACATAGGTTAAATGTACTTGATTAATATCTATTTAAAAATTCCAAAGTCATTTAAAACAATTAAATAAAAAGTTAATATATTTTCACTATAATTTCCTGAAAATGTAATCAAAACTAGATATCTCTTATACTGATTAATAAAATTTTCCGAAAAATTATTTACACTTCTTTATTACTTTAGTAAAATAACGTAATAAAATTATATACGAATAGTAATTGAAGGGGATTAGACATATGATCACGTTTTTAGCATCTATCGCACTACTTATCTTTGGTTATATTTTTTATTCAAAGCTCGTTGAAAAAGTTTTCGGGATTGACGACAGTAAAACAACTCCAGCTTATGCAAAGAAAGACGGTTTAGATTTTATGCCGATGAGTTGGGTAAAAGGAAGTTTAATTCAATTATTAAATATTGCTGGGCTAGGCCCAATTTTTGGTGCAATTATGGGTGCACTTTATGGACCAGTTGCTTTTATCTGGATTGTTGTAGGAGCTATTTTTGCTGGGGCTGTTCACGATTATTTTGCAGGCATGATGTCATTACGACGGGGAGGAGAACAATTCCCTTCGATCGTTGGTCGATATTTAGGAGTAACAATGAAATCTATTATTAACATCGTTTCAATCATACTTATGATATTAGTAGCCGCTGCATTTACAGCAGGACCTGCACAGTTGTTAGCATCAATAACACCAATTAATTTTACGGTCGCTATTTTCATAATATTTTGTTACTTTGTAATTGCTGCAATGTTGCCTATTAATAAGGTAATTGGTAAAGTTTATCCTATATTTGGAGCAGTATTAATTTTTATGGCTCTAGCAATTGGTATAGGTTTGTTATTTCAAGAGCAACCA
Source organism: Alkalihalobacterium alkalinitrilicum (assembly GCF_002019605.1). NCBI lineage: Bacteria > Bacillati > Bacillota > Bacilli > Caryophanales > Bacillaceae > Alkalihalobacterium > Alkalihalobacterium alkalinitrilicum. The sequence continues at coordinate 1,568,351 of NZ_KV917368.1, forward strand.
GTCCCTAACTTAACTTTTGAAAATTTACATCCTCAAGAATTGCCAATTTGGCCACTCATTATGATTACGATTTCGTGTGGTGCGATCTCAGGTTTTCATTCTACACAAAGTCCAATCATTGCCAGAACAATGAAAAAAGAAAGCGATGGACGTAAAGTATTTTACGGTGCGATGATTGCAGAAGCCATTATTGCAATGATTTGGGCTGCAGCGGCTATGACTTTTTTTGGAGGAACAGGTGGTTTACAAGCTGCTCTTGCCGAAGGTGGTCCAGCAGGTGTGGTCGATCTTATTGCAAAATCATGGCTTGGAACTCTAGGAGGTATTCTTGCAATTATTGGTGTTATTATTCTACCTGTAACAACAGGTGATACTGCACTTAGATCTGCAAGAATGATGCTTGTCGATTTGCTAAGAAATTTATTCAAGTTAGAAGAAAAATGGAAGCAATCATTATTAGCTATACCTGTAATTATTACAACATTTGCTTTGACTCAGATCGACTACTCATTCTTATGGAGATATGTAGGTTGGACAAACCAAGTTGTTGCAACTGTCATGTTATGGACAGCAGCCATTTATCTTTTACAAACAAAAAAATTTCATTGGATATGTTCGCTTCCCGCATTATTTATGACTGGCGTAGTTGGAACATATATCTTCTATGCACCAGAAGGTTTCAGCCTTTCTTACCCTCTTTCTGTTGGGATCGGAATTGGTGTAACAATAGTTGTCGCGATCTGGTTTGCTCTACAAGTAAGAAAAAACAATCGTATAGGACCAAAAGAAAACTCTAATGCTGCCTAAGTTAGACTGATGAGAACTACTTCAAATGAATTGGAGAAAGACATATAAATGGAGAAACGCTAGGGCTTTTTTTCCTAGCGTTTTTTTGTTGATCATAGTTCTTTACAAACATTTAATATTTTCTTTAATTTTATTACTAGAAATAGTTGTTATAATATAAACAGAATATGCATATTAAAGTGACCATAATATTTAATTAATGAGGTGATATTAATGAGTGATCAAATCTTACAACAGATTTTACAAGAACTTAAAATCATTAAATCTGACCAACAACAAATGAAAGATGATCAGCAAGAAATGAAATCTGACATCCAAAATATGAAACCTCTACTCGATGAGAATACAGCGATTGTAAAAGCTATTCGTGATCGTCAAGAAGAAACTGATGCCAAACTTGAAAACCTCGCTACCGACGTTCACCAAATCCACGGTGAGATAGCACGTCTTGATGAAAAAATTGATGTTACGCATAAAGAAATAGTCGATGAACTACAAAACATTAGAAATGACCTTGATTTCACTTATCAAAAAACTGCAATAAATGAAAGAGAAATCTATAAATTAAAAAATAAGTAATTTCACACTTCCCTTAATTCACTACCCCGCATAATGGATTACAACTTCAATTACTATCATCTAGTTAACCAAATATGTAAGAAGGCTGGCTATTGTACCAACCTTTTATTCTTAACTTTTATAAAAAGATTAACCCAAATATCGTTGAAATTATAAGCCCTAACACAACAGGAATAAAACTCTTTCGAACGAGTTCCCTGACTGGTACTTTTGCAAATCCAGCAACGGCTACGAGTGAGGACCATGCTATTAAGGTTCCACCGCCTACCCAGATTGAACCCATTTGACCGATGGAAGAGCTAATGTAGCTGCATCGACACCTACAGTCGGGCTTAAAGCTCCTGATAACGCCCCTACTAACGGGAGCCCTGAAAATCCAGAACCATCTAATCCAGTTATCATCCCAATGATGAGAATACCAAAGCCCGCGACAAACGCACTGTCTGGAATAAGCTGTTGTCCAGCTTGGACAAGGTCAAAAAGGGAAGAAGGGGAATTTTCTACACCTAATATTTGGGCAGATAACTCTCACTTCCGATAAACAAAAATCCTTTGACGATGTTATCACTAACATTACCAAGTGCTTTCTTCATATTATTAAAGAATGTTGCGGCAATTAATAAAACTGCTGCTGCCCCTCCAATCAGTGCTGCTCCAGACCCACCTTCAATAGACGGTATTACACTCGAAAATTTAGCTAGAACCATATAAACGATAATTATTAGAAATGAAAGAGGAACTAGCACAGCAAACAACATACGATATTTGCTATTCTCTTGTTTTTTGACTTCTGGACCCTCATCATCAACTGCTGAATTTGTTCGTCCCCACACTAATAAATGTTTATCTGAAGGACGTTGTATCGACTTTCTTATAAAAATATACGCCAGAGTAATTGCAACTGCACCTGTAATGATCGATAACAAAAAGGCTTTGTCAGCTACCGGACTAACTTCAACTCCTGCAGCAGTAGAACTTAACATTGGCGCAATTTGTATAACATAATCTGAAGATAAAGCCATTCCCTGACCAGCTAGTGAAATTGCAATTGCAGCTCCAATTGGTGGTAACCCTGCACGGATCGCAACGGGAATGAGCAATGCTCCTACTAACGGGACAGCGGAAGTAGCAATAGAGACAAAATTATTAAAGTTTGAGAATTCTTTCGATTTCAATGGTAAGCCGTTACAGGAAATCATTCGCCATTACAACCAACTTTTCTAAAAAATGGCGTGAGAAGCTGCATTATAAAAGATTACTATTCATCATACTCTTTCTATACTCGTATTAAATAATTTTTGGTGGTAGTAAATAATCATCGCAGAGCTTTTTCTAAACTCATTCAAGCTACAGTAGGAACTCAATCAACACTTATTTTTTTCTTTTCTAATCTGTAGTATAATTGTCGTTAATTTCTCGAAAGTAGCATTTGGATAATCTTCTTTAAAGAGATTGGAATGTAGATATAATTCCTTTAACCCACTATGATAAATTATTTCATTGTGACTATTTTTATATCCTGAATTATTCATACTTCGAAGTTAAATCACGATTGAACTCAAAAAACCAATAAATTACTTCATTATAAAGTGAAATCATAGTAACTTGGCTACTTCAGTTGTGATTTTAAAAGTTTTGCTTGAAAATATCTGTTTTTAGGCAGACTACTCCCTTGGTCTGGTGTGTAGTTTCTAAAAATTGGTTATTTGATCATTTTTAATTGAATTTCAATTTTTGAACTCGCTGAAGTACTTTCCAAAAGAATTCCTGATACACGAAACTTGAGGCTAGTTTAAAGTAAAGGGAACGTCCTGACTTTACTAATTTACTGGCAACTTTAATAATTCGTGTACGTATGGTATCGATTTGCATGGTCTTTT